>NZ_JBHXRU010000043.1:0-52508 GCF_042716255.1 Streptomyces sp. NPDC058662
CCGCCGCACCATCCAGCCCCGCCGGCGTTTGAGGCGCGGGGGTCCGGGGGCGGAGCCCCCGGCAACGGCGCCGCACCCGGCACCCACACCGGCACGGGCACCGCACCGCCACCCCACCCCGGCCCGCGGCTAGCGCAACGCGTCGGCGACTTCCCGCGCCGCGTCGACCACCCGCGGCCCCACCCGCTCCGGCACCGCATCGGCCAGCATGACGACGCCGACGCTGCCCTCCAGCCCGGTGATCCCCACGAGCGGCGCGGCAGCACCACTGGCGCCGGCCTCCAACTCGCCGTGGGTGAGCGTGTAGCCGGGCTCGATGAGGGAGCCCTGGCGGGCCGCCAGAATGGCCCGCCCCGCGGCCCCGCGGTCCAGCGGGTGGCGGAAGCCGGCCCGGTAGGCCACGTGGTAGTCCGTCCAGGTCGGCTCCACCACGGCGACGGCGAGCGCCTCGGTGCCGTCGACGAGGGTCAGGTGCGCGGTGGCACCTATGTCCTCGGCGAGGGACCGCAGCGCGGGCAGGGCCGCCTCGCGTACGAGGGGGTGCACCTGCCGGCCCAGCCGCAGCACCCCGAGCCCGACGCGGGCCCGGCCGCCGAGGTCGCGGCGGACCAGGGCGTGCTGTTCGAGGGTGGCCAGAAGGCGGTAGACCACGGTGCGGTTCACACCGAGGCGGTTGGACAGCTCGGTGACGGTCAGACCGTGGTCGGTGTCGGCGAGCAGTTTGAGGACTCTGAGCCCTCTGTCGAGAGTCTGGGAGGTTTCCGCGGTCACGACGCCTCTCCCTCTTTCGGTGGGCGGCGGTGACTCTCGGGGTGGCGCGCCGCCGGTCCCGCGGCGGCGCACGGAGAGGCCGCCGGTAGCGGCCATGGCACCGGCTGCGCTCCCGCGGCGGCGCTGCCACGGTGCGTTCGATGCGGGGACACTAGCGATCGGGTTCGCTCAGCGGAAGGGCTCGTCCAGAATCCGGGCGCGTACTACCTCTTTGTGCCGTTTCTTGTCCGCTCTCGGTGTCATTTCGTGACCTCTGGGCTCACAGGTCCCGGCAGTCACGCGAACGGGGCCCGTGCGCGTCCGCGCCCGGGCCCCGCTCCCCTGCCGACGGGCTCACCGCATACGGGTGGCCCACTCCTGCACCTTCTTGATCCGCTCGCGCAGCTGCCCGGCCGTCGCCTCCGCGCTGGGCGGGCCGCCGCACACCCGGCGCAGCTCCGTGTGGATCACGCCGTGCGGCTTGCCGCTCTGGTGGACGTACGCGCCGACCATGGTGTTGAGCGACTTGCGCAGCTCCAGCAGCTCCTTGTGCGAAACCACGGGCCGCCGGTCGGCCGGCAGCTCCAGCAGGTCCGCCTCCGCGTCCGGCTTGCGCCGGCTGTGCGCGATCTGCCGCGACTGCCGCTTCTGCAGGAGCATCTGGACCTGGTCCGGCTCCAGCAGCCCCGGGATGCCGAGGTAGTCCTGCTCCTCCTCGCTGCCGGGGTGCGCCTGCATGCCGAACTCGGCGCCGTCGTAGAGGACCCGGTCGAAGACCGCGTCGGACTCCAGCGCCTCGAAGGACATCTGCTCGTCCTCGCCGGTGTCCTCGTCCTCCTGCTTGTTCGCCTCGTCCATCTCCTTCTCGGACTCGGCGTACGGGTCCTCCTCGCCCTGCTTCTTCGGCTTGTCGAGGACGTGGTCGCGCTCGACCTCCATCTCGTTGGCGAAGCCGAGCAGGTAGGGGATGGTCGGCAGGAACACCGAGGCGGTCTCGCCGCGCCGGCGCGAACGCACGAAGCGCCCGACGGCCTGCGCGAAGAACAGCGGGGTGGAGATCGTCGTCGCGTACACGCCGACCGCCAGGCGCGGCACGTCGACGCCCTCCGACACCATCCGGACCGCGACCATCCAGCGGCTGCCGTCCGCGCTGAACTCATCGATCCGCTTCGACGCGCCGGTGTCGTCGGACAGCACCACCGTGGCCCTGCTGCCGGTGATGTCCTTGAGCAGCTTCGCGTAGGCGCGCGCCGACTCCTGGTCGGAGGCGATGACGAGGCCGCCCGCGTCCGGGATGCCCTTGCGGACCTCGGTCAGGCGCTGGTCGGCGGCGCGCAGCACGTTGGGCATCCAGTCGCCGCGCGGGTCCAGGGCGGTCCGCCAGGCCTGCGAGATGGCGTCCTTGGTCATCGGCTCGCCGAGCCGGGCGGCGATCTCGTCGCCGGCCTTCGTCCGCCAGCGCATGTTGCCGCTGTAGGAGAGGAAGATGACGGGCCGCACGACGCCGTCGCCGAGCGCGTTCCCGTAGCCGTAGGTGTAGTCGGCGGAGGACCGGCGGATGCCGTCGTTGCCCTCCTCGTAGGTGACGAAGGGAATGGGGTTGGTGTCGGACCGGAAGGGCGTACCGGTCAGGGCCAGGCGGCGGGTCGCCGGGTCGAAGGCCTCCAGGCAGGCCTCGCCCCAGGACTTCGAGTCGCCGGCGTGGTGGATCTCGTCGAGGATCACGAGGGTCTTGCGCTGCTCGCAGCGGTTGCGGTGCAGCATCGGGCGTACGCCGACGCCGGCGTAGGTGACGGCGACCCCGTGGTAGTCCTTGCTCAGCGGCCCGGCGGAGTACTCCGGGTCCAGCCGGATGCCTATCCGGGCGGCGGCCTCGGCCCACTGCTTCTTCAGGTGCTCGGTCGGCGCGACCACGGTCACCTGCTGCACGACGTGGTGGTGCAGCAGCCAGGAGGCGAGGGTGAGCGCGAAGGTGGTCTTGCCCGCTCCGGGCGTCGCGACCGCGAGGAAGTCCCGCGGCTGCGTCTGGATGTAGCGGTCCAGCGCCCCCTGCTGCCAGGCACGCAGCGCGTTGGCGGTGCCCCAGGGGGCGCGGCCGGGGAAGGCGGGTGAGAGGTGGTGGGAGGCGGTAGTAGTCACGGTCTCCGGTTCGTGCTCTCGGCGTACTCGCGTACTGGTGCGGGCAGTCGTACGTAGGACAACCGGGCCACCCTACCGGCACGGGCCCGACCCTCGCGGAGGGACAGGCCCGTGACCTCGGCGGGTGCGGCGAGCGTCACACCGCCGGGAGCGCCAGGTCCCGCAGCCCCCGGCCGATGTCCCTGACGTCGTCCGCCCTCCCGGTGGCGACGCCGACCACCGGCCGCTCGGCCGCGTCGATGTCCGCGCGCAGCTGCACGCCGTTCAGCGCGAGAGAGACGACCGCGGACAACGGCGGGGCCGGGCCGGGACTACTCCGCGGCGACGGTTCCCGCCGGGGCCGGGTCCAGCCGGGTGGCGACCCAGGCGCCCACCAGCGCCACGCAGGCCATCGGCAGGAAGACCACCACGAACGCGCCGGGGTGCGAGGCGCTCCCCCCTGCGGTGACGGCGTGCGCGGCCCCCACCGCGCCGCCGCCCAGCGCGGCGAAGGCCGCGCCCCCGCCGGCCAGCAGCACCACGTTCGCCAGCGCGTCCGAGATCTGCAGCGAGGCGGAGTTCGACCCGGCCTCCTCCGGCGCCGACAGTTTCAGCAGCAGCACGCTCGTCGAGCCGATCACGAGGCCCATCCCCAGGCAGCCCGACCCCCAGGCCACCGCCAGCGTCCACACCGGCACCGACTCGATCAGCACGGCGGGGGCCGCGGCGATGGCCAGCGCCACCAGCACCATCCCGCCCACCATCAGCCGCTCCCGGTACGGCGCCATCCGGCCCTTGGACTGCACCCACGAGCCCGCCGCCCACGTCACTCCGCCCAGCGCGAGCGAGAACCCGGCCAGCGTCGGGCTCAGCCCGCGCTGGGTCACGAGCATCAGCGGTATGAAGCTCTCCGCCCCGACGAAGGCCCCCGCCGCCACCCCACGCAGCAGCACCACGGACGGCAGTCCGCGCCGGGCTCGGTAGGTCCCGCGCGGCAGCAGCCCCCGTACGGCGGGGACCAGCAGGGACGCGCCGGCCACGGCCGGGACCAACGACAGCCACCGCAGGTCCTGGGCGGCGTACTGGAGCAGCCCGGCGCCCGCCGAGACGGCCAGGGCCAGCCGGATCCGCCGCCGGTCGAGGGCGACGGGCGGCGCGGACGGGTCCACCGGTCCGGAGGCGGTGCGCCGGATCGCCGGCAGCGCGAGCACGAGCGGTACGACCACCAGCACCGGTATCCCCAGGAAGACCCACCGCCAGCCGAGGTGCTCGGTGACCGTGCCCGAGGCCAGCGGTCCGACGATCGAGGGGACCACCCAGCTCGCGGCGAAGGCCGCCATGATCGCGGGGCGCAGCCGCTCGTCGTAGGCCCGGCTGACGACCACGTACAGGGCGACGATGACCAGGCCGCCGCCGAAGCCCTGCACGGCGCGGCCGAGCACGAACACCCACATGGCGCCGGCCGTCCCGGAGAGCACCAGCCCGGCGGCGAACGAGCCGATGCCGAGGGCGACCGGCCGCAGCGGCCCCTGCCGGTCGGCCCACTGGCCCGAGAGGACCATGCCGAACAGGCTGGTGGTGAAGTAGGCCGAGAAGGCGAAGGCGTAGAGCCCCATCCCCTCCAGCTCGCGGGCGGCGACCGGCATGGCGGTGCCTACGGCGGTGGCCTCGAAGGCGATGAGGAGGACGACGGAGATGATCCCGATGCTGAGCGTCCGGTACGCGGGGCCCAGGATGCCGCGCGGCGGCGGGGGCGGTGCGGCCTGCGCGGTCTTCTCGGGTATGTGGGGGTCGAGGGCGCTCATCGCCCCAGAGTAAGGTGCGTAACCTCGTTTGGACCCTGTCCATTCGGCGGATCCCGCCCTCGGTCGCAGGTCCTGGTCCCTGCGGAACCCGCAGGACTGTGAACGCGGTGTGGCAGTCGCGTTGCGCCGCCCGCCCGACCCTTCCGACGGCCCGCCCGCGCCCCGTACGGTCGGGGACATCACCACCCAGCCGTGTGCCCGAGTGGTTGAGGGACTCGCCTGCAAAGCGAGTTACGCCGGTTCGATTCCGGTCACGGCTTCCAGCGCCTGAGCAGGCAAAATGAAAGGCGGCACCCTTGAAGGGTGCCGCCCTTCTCCCTTCTCCGGTCTCGATTCCCGTCTCAGTTGACGACCACGGGCGAGGCCACCGGACAGCTGATCGAGATGCCTGACGTCTCAACCACGCTGCTCAGGAGCCTCGTTGACCGATCCACTTTGGATCGCATGAATCATTGAATCGTGTGCGAAATCTGAAATCCTGCCGACTTGCGATCAGGATTGCGGAGTGCTGCTCTGGAATAGGCGGGGGCTGAAGAGCTGAATGTTCCGGGCCCAAATCGGCGGCGTTCAGCCGAAGTAGGGGGACGACACGTCGTGTGACGACGGGATGCCCCGCGCTCCGACGCTATTCGGAGGTTCACGATGACCCAGGTCTCTTCTGCCCGCATTCCACTGCGCCAGATCATGGCCCTGCTCTTGACGGCCGCCCTGACGCTCTCCCTCTCGGTGGTGCTCACCGTCACCTCGACGAAAGATGCAGCCGCCTTGTGCTCCGCCAACCGGTTCAACGGCACGTGGCGCTCGTCCGACGCGAGGCTGAAGCGTATTGACGTATGGCAGGGAGAGGACTGCCACCTGTACGCCAGGGCCTGGGACGTCTGCGAGCACGACTCGTCGCGTATCTGCAGCTGGGGAAACAGGAGAATGGGAGACAGTCCCGAGCCGAACTTCCAGTTCGTCGGATACAACTGGAGCAATGCCAATGAGGTGCTGCACCTGCGGATGCAGAGCGACAGGTCTCGCATCTCGGTGTGGGACAGCACCGACTACAACAACGGTAAGAAGGTCAGCTTCACGGTCACGATGTACAAGAGCCGTTGAGCCCGCGAACACCGCGCATCGCCCCGCAAGGCCACCGGTCTGGCGGGGCGGTGCGTCTCCACGCGGCCCCGGCCGCGTGGAGACGGCCCCGGCCGCGGCGGGTCGTGCGCGGGCGTGCGGGCCGGGTCAGCTCTGGGGTGCGGCCACCGCCGCCGAGGGGCGGATCGGGATGCGGTTCACCGGGCGGCCGGTGGCAGCCCGTACCGCCGAGGCCACCGCCGCCGGCGCCGTGACCACGGGCACCGCGCTGGCGGCCTTCGCGCCGAACGGGGCCACCACGTCGCGCTCCTCGACGAGCTTGACGATGCGGACGGTCGGGGCGTCCAGGGAGGTCGGCAGGGCGTACCCGGTGAGGTCCGGGTGGCGGACCAGGCCGGCGACCGTGCGCAGGTTCTCCGTCAGCGCCGCGCCCACGCCCTGGGTGACGCCCGCTTCGATGCGGGCCTCCAGCTGGCGGGGGTTGAGGACCCGGCCCACGTCCTGGGCCACGGCCAGCTCCACCACGCGTACCGAGCCGAGCTCGATGTCCACGTCGACCACCGCGCGGATCGCGCAGAAGGCGAGGCCCACGAAGGCGTCGCCCTGCCCGTCCGCGTCGAGCGGTTCCGTGGGGTGCGGGCGGCATTGCGCCGTCGCCCAGAGTTCCTTGCCCGCGATCGCCTCCGCGACCGTCGTGGAGAACGCGCCGTCATACGAGGTGATCCGGCCGTCCGCGATCTGCAGCAGTTCCGTGGACATGCCCAACTTGTGGGCCATCGGCTGGAGGAGCTGGGTGCGGACCATCTTCGCCGCCCGCTCCACGGCCCCGCCCGACACCCAGGTGTGGCGGCCGTGCGCCGCCGGGCCGGCCGGCGGCTGGTCGGTGTCGACCGGCGCCGTCACGACCTCGTCCACGCCCAGCGTCTCCTGGACGATCTGGCGGGCGAGCGTGGCGAAGCCCTGGCCCGTGTCGACCGCGGCGCAGATCACCGTGGCGATGCCGTCCTGGACCTTCACGGTGGCGGTCGAGACCTCGTCCGTCCCCTCGGCGCCGAGCATGTGCACCATGCCGACCCCGTACCCGACGCCGCGCCGCACCGCGCCCGGCTCCCCCGCGCCCTCGGGGCCGCCGGGCAGCAGCCACTCGTCCTCCGGGGTGTCCTTCGGCAGAGCGGGCAGCTCGAAGTCGCGTACGGCGCGCAGCAGTTCCGCCACCGGTGCCGGACAGGTCACCGTCTGGCCGGTGGGCAGGAGGTCGCCGGTGGACAGCACGTTGCGCAGGCGCAGTTCCGCGCCGTCGATGCCGAGCGCCGCCGCGAGCTTGTCCATCTGGCCCTCGTACGCGGCGCACACCTGCATGGCGCCCTCGCCCCGGACATGGCCCGACGGCGGGTTGTTCGTACGGACCGCCCAGCCCTCCACGAAGGCGTGCGGGACGACGTACGGGCCGCAGGCGAAGGCCACCGCCGCGGCCAGGGACTCCGAGGAGGCGTCGGCGTAGGCGCCCGCGTCCATCAGGATCTGCGCCTCGACCTTGACCAGCCGGCCCTCCGCGTCCGCGTGGTGGCGGTAGCGCAGCAGCGTCGGGTGCCGGTGGGTGTGGCCGAGGAAGGACTCCTCGCGGGTCGCGGCCAGCTTGACCGGGCAGCCCGTACGCAGGGCCAGCAGGCCGAGCGGCAGCTGGAAGGCAGCGTCCTCGCGGTCGGCGGTCGCGCCGGGGACCCCGGTGACGACGACCCGCACCCGGTCGGGCTCCAGCCCGAAGCAGGCGGCGGCCAGGTCGCGGTCGCTGTGCGGGTCGGTGGAGGCGGTGTAGAGCTCCACTCCCCCGTCGGGGCGCGGTACGGCCAGTCCCGCCTCGGCGCCGATGGGCGCGGGGTCCTGGCGGCCGATCCGGTACAGGCCCTCGACGACGACCTCGCCGGTCGCCTCCGGGTCGCCGTAGCGGAGCGGGATGTGCCGGATCAGGTTGCCGTCGGGGTGCAGGGCGGGGGCGCCGAAGGACTGCTCGGGGTCGGTGACCGGGTCGAGGAGCTCGTACTCGACGGCGATGGCGGCCGCGGCGAGCCGCGCCGTGTCCGGGTGGTCCGCGGCGACGGCGGCGATGGGCTCGCCGTGGTGGCGGACGACGTCGTGCGCGAACACCGGCCGGTCGGCGATCCGGCGGCCGTGCGTGGTGGCGCCGGGAACGTCCGCGTGGGTGACGACGGCGCGGACGCCGGGCATCCCGGCGGCGGCCGAGGTGTCGATGGAGAGAATCCTGGCGTGGGCGTGCGGGGAGCGCAGTACGGCGGCCCACAGCAGGCCCTCGGCCCACAGGTCCGCGGCGTACGGGAAGGTGCCCTCGGTCTTGGCCCGGGCGTCGGCGGCCGGGACCGAGGCCCCGATGCCGCGCGGCACCCACTGCTCGGGGGCATCGGGCCCGCCCGATGCCGAGGCCGTCGTCACGGTGCTCCCCGTCGTCACCGCCGACGTCGCCGTCGCCGCGTCCTGCCCGCTCACGCCGTCCCTCCGTGGTGGATGCCGCCCTCGCCGGGCGGTGCCTGGTGCGGGATACGCGGCTCCGACGGCGTCGGAGCCTGTCCCGGTGCCTGGGGGGCGGGTCCGGCTGCGACGGCGCCGCGCTCGGCCACGACCTCGCGGACGGCGCCGATCACCCCTGCGTAGCCGGAGCAGCGGCAGAGGTTGCCGCACAGCGCCTGCCGGGTCTCCAGCTCGCTGGGGGCGTGGTTGCCCTCCAGCAGGTCGTGGATGGTCATGGCCATGCCCGGCACGCAGAATCCGCACTGCACCGCGCCCGACCTGCACAACGCCTGCTGCACGTCCGAGAGTTCCCCGTCCGTGGCGAGTCCCTCGACCGTACGGACCTCACTGCCGGCGGCCGTCGCGGCCGGCACCAGGCAGGAGGCGACGAGCCGGCCGTCGACCTGCACGGCGCAGGCCCCGCACTCGCCCTGCGAGCAGCCGTCCTTGGCGCCGGCGAGGCCGAGGCGCTCGCGCAGCACGTAGAGGAGGGACTCCCCGATCCAGGCGGCGGTGACGGGACGGTCCGCGCCGTTGACGCGCAGCACGTAGGAGGCCGACGGGTGCTCCAGCCGGGCGGCGGCCTCGGCCGCCTCCCGCTCGTCCCCGTGGGCCGGCGCCTGCTCCGTGCCGTGGGGGCCCGTGTCCGCGTCCTCGTCCGGGAGCGCCGCGAGGGGCTCTGCGCCGCCCGGTCCGTCCGCCTCCGGGCCGGCGCCGTCGGCGCCTTCGCCGCCCTCGGCGTCGGGGGCGGCGAACCCGCGCCCGTCCGTGCCGGCGGTCCCGGGGGCCGGGTCGTCGGCGGCGGGGTCAGTGGCCGCTTCGGGTTCGGGTACGGGGCCGGGCGCGGGTACGGAGCCGGTTACGGGCACGGACCCGGTCGCGGGGTCGGCTACGGGTACGGGTACGGGTACGGGTACGGGGCTCTCGTCCGGGCCGTGGCCGAAGGCCGCGAAGCCGTGCCCGTCCGTGTCGGCGGGCGGGGTGGACCGTGCGTACCCCTCGGGCTCCGCGGACCCTTCGGGCCGCGCCTGCGCCCGTACGCCGCCGAACATGTCCAGCCCGTGGGGCGCCGCCGACGGCTGCGCCGCTTCCGCGGCCGGGCCGGCGGCCACCGGGCCCTCGCCCGGCTCCGCCCCCGGGTGCGGGCGCTCGCCCGCGAGGGGGGTGGCCGCCGCGCCGTGGGCGGCCTCGATGTCGTACGCGCTGTCGATGTCGTGCGCGGCCGGGTGGGCCGGTGCGGCCTCCGGCAGCGGGGTGCCCACGCCGGGGCCGCCCAGTACGCGGGGCCCTCGCCGCGGGCCGCCGACGCCCGGGCCGCCGAACGGGCGTGCCGCGGCAGCCTCGGCGGTCGAGGCCGCCACCGCCTCGTCCGTGCCGGGCAGCAGGCCCGCGCCGTGCGCGTCCGGGCCGGTTTCCGCGGCGGGCTGCCGCCCCGCGTAGCCGCGCGCGGCCTCGAAGTCGGGGTGGTTCGCCCACGGGGCCGCGGCCCCGCCGGGCAGCGTCGCCGGCGCCTGGCTCCAGTCGGCGCCCAGCCCGCCCTGCCGGAAGTCCCCGGTCGGGTCGGCGTCCGGCGCACCCTGGTGGAAGTCCCCGCCGTGCTCAAGCTGTTCCGGCGCGGGCCACTGCCCGGTCGCCGAGGCCGCGGCAAGGCCCTGTCCCAGGCCCCGCCCCGCGCCCGCGCGCCCGCCCAGGGCCAGACCCTCGCCCGAGGTGTCCCGGCCCGGCTGGAAGTGCCACTCGGCCGTCGCGCTCGGATCCGACTCCGGCTCCGCCTCGGCGAACGACGCCGCCGACGATGCCGCGAGGGACGCCGCCACCGACGCCGGGATCGGGATCGAGGCCGGGATCGGCCCGCCCACGGACGGGGGACCGGCGGGGGCCGCCGCGGCCCCCGCCTCGGGCCACTGCACCGGGAGCGTCCAGGTGCCGGTGGCCGCCGGGTCCGTACTGGCCGAACCGAGCGGCACGATCATCGGCGGCGGCACGTAGCCGTGCCCGGGCGCGGCCAGCGGCTCCCCGGTGCCGAGCGCGTCCAGCATGTCCTGCGGCAGTTTCACGAAGGCCGTCGCGTCGGAGTCGTAGTCGCCGCCGTGCGGCACCGGCTCCCAGCCCCAGTCGGGGCCCGCCGGCCCCGCGCCGTCCGCGTTCCCAGTCGCTCCGCTCACGTACCCGTTCTCGTTCCCGCTCATGAGGTCAGCGCCCTCCCCAGGGCCCTGCGTGCCAGCACGGCCACCGTCCGCCGCAGATGCAGTACACCCGGAGCCACCGGTTCGCCCTGGTCGGGCACGCAGGCGGCCGCGACGTACTCGCCGAAGGCCTCCAGCGCCTCGGAGGCCAGGCTCCGGTCCCCGTCCCAGTCGATCAGGGAGGCCACCCACTGCTCGGCCTCCAGCGGCCGCAGCGGCATCGGGGCCACCGCGCCGATGGCGATGCGCACGCCCCGGCGTGCGGGGTCCAGGACGAGACCCACGGACGCCACCGCGCGCCCCGGACCCGTCCGCCCCGTGGCCTTGAGGAAAACCTGCGGCGCGTGCAGCAGCGGCACCCGCACGAAGCCGATCAGCTCGCCGGGCCGCAGCATGTCCCGGCCCGCCAGCAGGTGCGACACCGGGATCTCGCGCCGCGAGCCGCCCGGGCCGACGATGAGCAGGAGGGCTTCCAGCGCGGCCAGCACGGGCAGTGCGTCCCCGGTCGGCGCGGCGGTGGCGATGTTCCCGCCGAGCGTGCCGGCGTTGCGGATCTGCGGGGGCCCGGCGGCGCGCGCGGCGGCCGCCAGCGCGGGGATCAGGGCGGCGAAGTCCGGCCGCCCCATCCGGGCGTGGGTGAGTCCCGCGCCGAGCAGCGCGTGGCCGTCCTGGTACTGCCAGCCGCGGATCTCGTTGATGCGGCCCAGGCCCACCAGGGCGGCGGGCCGCAGCAGTCCGGCGTTGACGGCGGCCATGAGGTCGGTGCCTCCGGCGACGGGCACGGCGGCGGGCATGGCGGTGAGAGCCGCCACGGCCTCGTCGAGCGAGACCGGCAGCGTCACGGACTGCGCCGCCTGCGGGCCGCGAGCCCCCTGAGGTGAATCCAGTGCGTGCGGTGCGTGCGTGGTCAACCCAGCTGCCCCTTCCCGATGTCCCGGTCCCGGCGCTCCCGCCTGTCCGCCGTACGGTACGTCCTCACCGCCGGGACGTGGCAACTCTGGCACATCTTCCGGGGCGCTCCGGCGCGAGGGTCCGCCGGGCGGCGCGGCCCGCCCGAGTCGCCCGCCCCGTCCGGTCCACGTCCCGTGCACGTCCGGTCCCGTCCGCACTCCGTCGCGGGGCCCTCCGTCCGACTCGCCCTGTCTGCGCATCACCTCTCCAGATCGCCCGATTTTCGCCGTATCGGGGTAAATCTCAGGAGAGTTCCGGTTCGGGCCGCCACCCGGTTGTCACACGTTCGGGGGCTCGCCCTCGATCGGCCGCCCGAGCACTCCGGGCCTGCGCTGCCACGGCAGCGGACCTCCCGGCGGCCGGTAGCCGACGCCGAGCGCGTCCAGCCGCGCGTAGTGCCCGTCGCGCTCCCCCTCGCCGCCCGCCAGCCGCGCCGCGAAGTCCGCGAAGTCCCGGTCGGCCGGCTCCGGCAGCCGGGACCACACCACTTCCGCGAAGGCCACCAGCCGGGGGAACACCTGGTAGTCGACCCGGCTCTGGCTCTCCATCACCTCGGTCCACACATTGGCCTGCGCCCCGAGCACATGGGCGGCGGCCAGCTCCGACAGCTTCGGCGGCACGGGCTCGAAGCGGTAGACGTCCTCCAGCGTGCGCACGTACCCGATGGGCATCGGCTCCCGCACGCCGCCGTCCTGACGGTGGTCCAGGTACACGTGCTGCTCGGGGCACATCACCACGTCGTGCCCGGCCTCGGCGGCGGCGACGCCGCCGGCGTAGCCGCGCCACGAGGAGACGGCGGCGCCGTCCGCCAGCCCGCCCTCCAGGATCTCGTCCCATCCGATCAGCCGCCGCCCGCGCGCCGCGAGCCAGCCGTCGAAGTGGCGGATGAACCAGGACTGCAGACCGTCCTCCCCGTCCACGCCCAGCTCCGCGATCCGCGCCCGCGCCGTCGCGGAGGCCTTCCACTGGGACTTGGGGCACTCGTCCCCGCCCACGTGCACGAACGGCGAGACCTCGGCGGGGAACAGCTCCAGCAGCTCCTCGAACACCCCCTCGTAGAAGCGCAGGACGGGCTCGGTCGGAGCGAGCACGTTCTCGCTGATCCCCCAGTCGTCCCACACCTCCAGCGCCGAGGTGTCCACCACGTCCGTGTTCCCCAGCTCCGGGTACGCGGCGATGGCGGCCTGCGAGTGCCCCGGTACGTCGATCTCCGGGACCACCCGCACATGCCGCTCGGCGGCGTACGCGACGATCTCGCGGATGTCGTCCTGCGTGTAGTAACCGCCGTGCGGGGTCTCGTTCCACAGCGGCGAGGCCCGGTGGCCCCAGCGGCTGCGCGCCCGCCACGCGCCGACCTCGGTGAGGCGCGGGTACCGCTTGATCTCGACGCGCCAGCCCTGGTCGTCCGTCAGGTGCAGGTGCAGCACGTTGAGCTTGTGCGCGGCGAGCAGGTCGATGGTGCGCAGCACGCCGTCCTTGGGCATGAAGTGCCGGGCGACGTCGAGCATCATGCCGCGCCAGCCGAAGCGGGGCGCGTCCTCGACGGTCCCGCGGGGCAGCGTCCACGTCCGGCCGGGAGCGGGCGCCCGCCGGTACGCGTCGGGGCCGAGCAGCTGGCGCAGCGTCTGGGCGCCCCAGAACACCCCGGCGGCCGACCCCCCGACCAGCCCCACCCCCTCGGCTCCGACCTCCAGCCGGTACCCCTCGGCGGGCAGTTCCCCGTCGACGGCCAGCCGTACGCCGCCCGGGCCGCCGGGCGGCGGGGGCGGGAAGCCGTACCCGGTGGCGGCCCCCAGCTCCCGCCGCAGCCAGCGCGCGACCCCCTCGACCCCGGGGGCGGCGGCGAGGGTGGTTGCGGGCCCCAGTTCCAGGAGGCGGCCGCCCTCGTCCGGCGTCACGTGCGCGGGGCGGGGAATCAGGTGCATGGGGGCGAGCCCTTCGCGTCGATTCATTGCACCCTGCGCAACAGCCGTTCCACAGAGCGCGCGTCGAGCCGACCCTAACCCGCCCCGCGGACACGGCAAAGGCCCCCGGCGGCGCTGACGCGCACCGGGGGCCCTGGTCCTGCCCGAGAGGGGCCGGACTACTTGTCCTTGCCGCCCTTGTCCTTGTCCCCGCCCGGGCCCATGGACTCGTAGATCTCCTTGCACATGGGGCAGACCGGGTACTTCTTCGGATCCCGGCCCGGCACCCAGACCTTGCCGCAGAGCGCGACGACGGGGGTCCCGTCGAGGGCGCTCGCCATGATCTTGTCCTTCTGGACGTAGTGGGCGAAGCGCTCGTGGTCGCCGTCACCGTGCGACACCTGCGGCGTCGGCTCTACGAGGGTCCCCGTGCCTGTCCCGCGCTCGGGCTCAAGAGTGCTCATGAGGCAAGGGTACTGAACACCGCCCGGCTCAGTTGAGCGACGGGTCGTCCGGATAGGTGGCGACCATCGCGAGCTCACTGCGCTGGCGGCGCAGTACCGCCCGCCACAACCGCTCCGGGTCGGGGAAGGACACGTCTCCGGGCTCGGACTCCACCACGTACCAGGCGCCCTCGCCCACTTCGGCCTCCAGCTGGCCCGGGCCCCAGCCCGAGTAGCCGGCGAAGATCCGCAGTGAACCGAGGGCCGGGGCCAGCAGCTCCGGCGGCGCCTCCAGGTCGACCAGGCCGATGGCCCCGTGCACCCGGCGCCAGCCGAGCGGGCCCTCCTCGCCCGGGATGACCGCGAGCCCCAGGGCCGCGTCCAGGGCGACCGGCCCGCCCTGGAAGACCACGCCGGGGTCGCCGGCCAGGGGCGCCCAGGGCAGCAGGACGTCACCGACGCCCACTGGGGTCGGCCGGTTGAGGACCACGCCGAGCGAGCCCTTCTCGTCGTGGTCGAGCAGCAGCACCACCGCGCGGTCGAAGTTCGGGTCCGCGAGGGCGGGGGTGGCCACGAGCAGCCGCCCTGTGAGGGAGGACACCTCGGTCATGCCGACATGATCTCGCACATTCGCTCCTGGAGGGGACCGGGCGGCGGGATCGATCCGTACGCGCTCGCGTCCGCAGATCAGGGCCCGCGGCGGCGACGGCGGGGGCGTGGCGCCGACGCGGGCGGAATGCGACGCTCCGCCATGAGGTGGGTACGGAGGGTGCTGTGGCTGATTCATGACAGTCCTACGGCCGCGTCAGCCTTACGAACAGGGGGGTGGTGGCCCTTACCCTTTTCACTGGCCACCTGCCCACCCCTCTCCGGAACGCGAGATTCATGACCGGCACAGTCAGTGACGATGTACTGCTTGTCCACGGCGGCACCCCGCTTGAGGGCGAGATCCGTGTCCGCGGTGCGAAGAACCTCGTGCCCAAGGCCATGGTCGCCGCTCTGCTCGGCAGCGGACCCAGCCGACTGCGCAACGTTCCCGACATCCGCGACGTGCGGGTCGTGCGCGGGCTGCTCCAGCTGCACGGGGTGACGGTCCGTCCCGGCGAGGAACCGGGCGAGCTGGTGCTCGACCCCACCCACGTCGAGAGCGCGAACGTCGCCGACATCGACGCCCACGCGGGCTCGTCGCGCATCCCGATCCTCTTCTGCGGCCCCCTGCTGCACCGGCTCGGCCACGCCTTCATCCCGGGTCTGGGCGGCTGCGACATCGGCGGCCGGCCGATCGACTTCCACTTCGACGTGCTCCGCCAGTTCGGCGCGACCATCGAGAAGCGCGAGGGCGGCCAGTACCTGGAGGCCCCCCAGCGGCTGCGCGGCTGCAAGATCCGCCTCCCCTACCCGTCGGTCGGCTCGACCGAGCAGGTGCTGCTGACGGCCGTCCTGGCCGAGGGCGTCACCGAGCTGAGCAACGCCGCGGTGGAGCCGGAGATCGAGGACCTGATCTGCGTGCTGCAGAAGATGGGCGCGATCATCTCCCTCGACACCGACCGGACCATCCGGATCACGGGCGTCGACCAGCTGGGCGGCTACAACCACAAGGCGCTCCCGGACCGCCTGGAAGCCGCCTCCTGGGCCTCCGCGGCCCTGGCGACCGGCGGCAACATCTACGTGCGCGGCGCCCAGCAGCGCTCGATGATGACCTTCCTGAACACCTTCCGCCGCGTCGGCGGGGCCTTCGAGATCGACGACGACGGCATCCGCTTCTGGCACCCGGGCGGCCCGCTCAACGCCATCGCGCTGGAGACGGACGTGCACCCGGGCTTCCAGACCGACTGGCAGCAGCCGCTGGTCGTCGCCCTCACCCAGGCCTCCGGCCTGTCGATCGTCCACGAGACGGTCTACGAGTCCCGGCTCGGGTTCACCTCGGCGCTCAACCAGATGGGTGCGCACATCCAGCTGTACCGGGAGTGCCTGGGCGGGTCGGCCTGCCGCTTCGGCCAGCGCAACTTCCTGCACTCGGCGGTCGTCTCCGGCCCCACCAAGCTGCAGGGCGCCGACCTGGTCATCCCCGACCTGCGCGGCGGGTTCTCGTACCTGATCGCGGCGCTGGCGGCCGAGGGCACCTCGCGGGTCCACGGCATCGACCTGATCAACCGGGGCTACGAGAACTTCATGGAGAAGCTCGTGGAGCTCGGCGCGAAGGTCGAGCTGCCGGGCGGCGACGTCGTCTGACCCGGCCGAGTACGAGGAAGCCCCCCGCGCCCCCGAACAGGGGCCCGGGGGGCTTCCTCGTACTCCTCGCGCCCCCACGCGGGCCGCGGGCCCCGGACAGGCCGAAGGGCGGCCGCCCCGCATGGGGTGGCCGCCCTTCGGCGTACTGCCTGGGCCGTACCGCCGTACCGTCGCACGTGCCGCACTGCTGTGCGCGGGCGCGTGCCGTACCGCCGCACTCGCCGTTCCGCCGTCGCGGGGACCGTTGGGGCCCCCGGCGGCGGAGCGGGACTACTTGCCCTTGGCGGCTTCCTTGAGCTTGGAGCCCGCGGAGACCTTCACGCTGTAGCCGGCCGGGATCTGGATGGGGTCGCCGGTCTGCGGGTTGCGCGCGGTGCGAGCGGCACGGTGGGTGCGCTCGAAGGTCAGGAAGCCGGGGATGGTGACCTTCTCGTCGCCCTTGGCGACAATCTCGCCGACGGTCTCGGCGAGCGCGGCCAGAACGGCGTCGGCGTCCTTGCGGGTCACCTCGGCGCGCTCGGACAGAGCGGCCACCAGCTCACTGCGGTTCATGTTGTACTCCCGTGTTCAACTTGCCTTAGAGGCGTGAGATCGAAGCCGATGCTGCCAGGGCCCTCGGACAGTCCCCGGACCCGGGTCTGAACGTCAGACCCTCTCGCCCGGTTACGCATCCTGCCCCCACCAGCGGCGGGAAAGCCAATCCGGCACCCGCCGGGGTCACACGAAAAGCGCCACAGTCACGCCGCGTGACGCTGCGTCCGCACCCGTCGGATGCGGACCGCGGTCCTCGCGGGCATCCCCGCAACCCTAGAGGCGGCCCGGTGGGGCCGCATCCCGCGACGCGCCGGTGATCAGACGGACGTGGGGGCCGTCACAGCGGGCGAGGCGGCCTTGCGGACAGCGCCCGCGACCGCGCCGGCGACCTTGTCGTTGAACACCGACGGGATGATGTAGTTCGCGTTCAGCTCGTCCTCGCCGACCACGTCCGCGAGGGCGCTCGCGGCGGCCAGCATCATGTCCGTGTTCACCGTGCGGGACTGGGCGTCCAGCAGGCCGCGGAAGACACCCGGGAAGACCAGCACGTTGTTGATCTGGTTCGGGAAGTCGGAGCGGCCGGTGGCGACGACGGCGGCGGTCTGGCGGGCCACGGCCGGGTCCACTTCGGGGTCCGGGTTCGCGAGCGCGAACACGATCGCGCCTTCGGCCATGGCGGCGACGTCCTCGCCGGAGAGCACGTTGGGGGCCGAGACGCCGATGAAGACGTCGGCGCCGACCACGGCCTCCTTGAGGGTGCCGGTGTAGCCCTCGGGGTTGGTGTTGTCGGCGATCCAGCGCAGCGGGGAGTCCTGGTCCGCGTCGACGAGGTCGGGGCGGCCGGCGTGCACGACGCCGTGGATGTCGGCGCTGACGGCGTTCTTCACACCCGCCGCGAGAAGCAGTTTGAGGATGGCGGTACCGGCCGCTCCGGCGCCCGACATGACCACCTTGACGTCGCCAACTGCCTTGCCCACCACGCGCAGTGCGTTGGTGAGGGCGGCGAGGACCACGATCGCGGTGCCGTGCTGGTCGTCGTGGAAGACGGGGATGTCGAGGGCCTCGCGCAGCCGGGCCTCGATCTCGAAGCAGCGCGGCGCGGAGATGTCCTCCAGGTTGATGCCCGCGAAGCCGGGGGCGATGGCCTTGACGATCGCGACGATCTCGTCGGAGTCCTGGGTGTCGAGGCAGATCGGCCAGGCGTCGATGCCCGCGAAGCGCTTGAAGAGGGCGGCCTTGCCCTCCATGACGGGCAGCGCGGCCATCGGGCCGATGTTGCCGAGGCCCAGGACGGCGGAGCCGTCCGTCACGACTGCGACGGAGTTGCGCTTGATGGTCAGGCGGCGCGCGTCCTCGGGGTTCTCGGCGATCGCCATGCAGACGCGGGCCACACCGGGGGTGTAGATCATCGACAGGTCGTCGCGGTTGCGGATGGGGTGCTTGGACGCCATCTCGATCTTGCCGCCGAGGTGCATCAGGAAGGTCCGGTCGGAGACCTTGCCCAGGCTCACGCCCTCGATCCCGCGCAGCTTCTCCACGATCTCGTCCGCGTGGGCGGTGGAGGTCGCGGCGATGGTGACGTCGATCCGGAGCTTCTCGTGACCGGACGCGGTCACGTCGAGGCCGGTGACCGAGCCGCCGGAGGACTCCACGGCGGTGGTGAGCTGGGAGACCGCGGTTCCGCTCGCGGGCACTTCCAGCCGGACCGTCATCGAATACGAGACGCTGGGCGCCGTTGCCATGGCCGTGTTCCTCTTCTGTCCCTGGTTTTCGCTGTACACACAGGGCCCGCCGCACAGCCGGTGCCGCAGGACCTGTTGTCCGATCGTCCCACCTACCAGCCGGTACAAGGTAACCAGCTACAAATTTCGGAAAGACACTTCCACCATACGAGATACATGGGGGGTGTGGAATGGTGGGTCCATACAAAACAGGTCCGCCCCCTCCACACGGTGGAGGGGGCGGACCTGGTATGACGCCTATGACACCGACCCGCCATGCTCGCCTCGCGGCAAGTGGTCGCTCTGAGCGACGAAGGTTGGGCCCGGGGGCTTGGATCGAGTCGGTGCCTCACCCAGGCTAACAAAGGATCGCCGGAAATGAGCCCCCCACCGGGCCCCGGATCGATCGGACCACGCGCCCGGCCGCGGGCAGAACGGCCCCGCGGGGCGCTGGAGCGCCCCGCGCAGCCGCCCTCGCTACGGCCTGAGCAGGTCCGGCACGCCGTCCGCGTCCGGCCGGTCCCGGTCCGCCGAGACCACCGTGAGCTGCTGCGTCGCGCGCGTCAGCGCCACGTACAGCACCCGCAGGCCCGCCGGGGACTCGTCCGCGATCTCCGCCGGGGAGACGACCACCGTGGCGTCGTACTCCAGCCCCTTGGCCTCCAGGCTGCCCAGCGCCACCGCCCGCTCCCCCAGATCGGCGAGCCAGCCGGCCGCCTCCGCGCGCCGGTCCATGGCCACGACCACGCCCACCGTGCCGTCCACCTGCTCCAGCAGCCTGCGGGTCTCCTCCCGGACGGCCTCGCCAAGGTCTCCGGTCGCGGCGGTGAAGCGGGGCTCAAGGCCCGTGGAGCGCACCGCCGTCGGCGGCTCCATGCCCGGCATCGCCAGCCGCAGCACCCGGGCCGCGACCTCCGCCACCTCGGCCGGGTTGCGGTAGTTCACGGTGAGGGTGAACCGCCGGCGCGGCCGGGAGCCCAGCGCCTCGTCGCGGGCCGCGGCGGCCTCCTGCGGGTCGGTCCAGGAGGACTGCGCCGGGTCTCCGACCACCGTCCACGTGCCGTGCCGGCCCCGGCGGCCGACCATCCGCCACTGCATCGGCGTCAGGTCCTGGGCCTCGTCCACGATCACGTGCGCGTACTCGGTGCGCTCCGCCGCGAGCCGCTCGGCCCGCTCCCACTGGGTCTCCTCGCGGGTCGGCATCAGCTCCTCCAGCCCGCTGAGCTGCTCCAACGGGTCCATCTCGCGCCGGCGCCGGGGCCGGGCCGGGGCTCCGAGCAGCATCTGGAGCTCGTCGAGCAGCGCCACGTCGTGCACCGAGAGGGGGCCCTTGCCGTCCGGGCCCACCCGGCGCAGCGAGCGGGCCAGCTGGCGGGTCTCGCGCTGGTTGAGGTCCCGGCGGGACCAGCGCCCCAGGCGCCGCTCGTCGGCCATCGAGGCGAGCACGCCGCGCGGGGTCAGCTCGGGCCACCAGGCGTTCAGGAAGCCGACGAAGGCGTCCTCGGTGGAGATGTCCTCGTCGAAGGCCGACCGCAGCTCCGCGGCCAGCTCCGGGTCGCTGTGCCGGCCGGAGCTGCCGGACTTGGCGTACAGGGCGTCCAGGAGCAGCTTGCGGGCGCGCGGGCGCAGCAGGTTGACGGGCGCGGTGCCGCTGAGCACGTTCTGCCGGATCCGGTCCAGCTCCGCGGCCTCCAGCTCCTGGCGGCGGCCGAAGGCCACGACGCGCAGCCGGTCGGGTGCGTTGCCGAGTTCCAGGGCGCCCCGTACGGCCTTGCGCAGCACCTTGAGCATCCGCGAGGAGCCCTTGATCCGGGCGACGGCGGGGTCGTCGTACGTGGTCGCCTCCGCGCCGTCGACCAGGGAGCCCAGGGCCCGGATGGCGACCTGGCCCTCCTCGCCGAGGGAGGGCAGCACGCCCTCGGTGTACGCGACGAGGAGCGGGGTCGGGGAGACGATCAGGATGCCGCCGGAGTAGCGCCGCCGGTCCTGGTAGAGCAGGTAGGCGGCGCGGTGCAGGGCGACGGCGGTCTTGCCCGTGCCCGGTCCGCCGGCGACCTCCGCGACGGAGGCGGCGGGGGCCCGGATGACGAGGTCCTGCTCGGCCTGGATGGAGGAGACGATGTCGCGCATGGAGTGCGTACGGGCCCGGCCGAGGGCGGCCATCAGGGCGCCGTCGCCGATGACCGGGAGTTCCGCGCCGTCCAGGAAGGCGGTGACCTCCGGGCGCATCAGGTCGTCCTCGACGCCGAGCACCTTGCGGCCCTTGGAGCGGATCACGCGGCGGCGCACGACGCGGCCGGGGTCCTTGGGCGTGGAGCGGTAGAACGGCGCGGCGGCCGGCGCGCGCCAGTCGATGACGAGCGGCGCGTAGTCGGAGTCGAGGACGCCGATCCGGCCGATGTGGAGCGTCTCGGCGACATCGGCGGTGAGGTCCTCGCGGATCGCGTCGTCGGCGGGCTCGACGGAGGTGTAGGCGCCGTCCGGGCCGCGCTCCCCGTCCTTGCCGAGCACCAGGTCGACGCGGCCGAAGAGGAAGTCCTCGAACTCGTTGTTCAGCCGGTTCAGGTGGATACCCGCCCGGAAGACCTGCGCGTCGCGTTCGGCGAGGGCGCCGGGCGTGCCGACCTGGCCCCTCTTGGCCGCGTCGTTCATGAGGAACTCGGCCTCGTGGATCTTCTCCTCAAGGCGTCGGTACACCCGGTCGAGATGCGTCTGCTCGACCGCGATCTCCCGATCGCGGACGGAATCCGCCGTGCTGTCGACAGCGGCATTCTGCGCGGCCACCAAGGCCCCCTTCTGACGTGCATGGGCGACCGTCAACCGTACGCGAATCGGCCCCTTGTCCGCACGCCCGTTCCGGAACCGGAGTCAGCGAGTCACGCGGATCCGGCCGAAAGGGTGCGGCGGCGGTGCCGGGCGACCCGCTCGCGGTTGCCGCAGAGCTCGCTGGAGCACCAGCGGCGCCGGTGGCCGCGGGAGGTGTCCAGGTAGACCCGGGTGCAGCCGTCGCCCCCGCAGGCCCGCAGCAGCGCCAGGTCGCCGGGGTCGGTCAGCAGCTCGACGGCGTCCCGTGCGACGGCCGCGAGGAGGGCCCCGCACTCCACACCGCCGCACAGCTCCCGGACGAGGTGGCCCTCCCGGTCCCGTACGGCACACAGGCCCGGGGGTGGACCGGCGGCCAGCGCGTTGACCCGGGCGAGGGCGTCCTCGGGCGGTTCGGCGCGGGCGAGTTCCGCCCGTACGAGGGTGTCCACATCGCCGCGCAGGGACCGGAAGGCCGCCGCCCACTCCGGCCCGACCCGCGGGAGCGGCGTCCGGTCGGGGACCAGCCCGGCGCCGGCGAGCCAGAGCCGCAGCGCCTCGCCGTCCCGGATGCCGTCGGGGGAGGTGGAGGTGGCCACCAGGTCCAGGCAGACCCGGCCTGAGTCGAACCGCATGCCCGTCACCGCCTCGGTCGTGGGGCGCCCCACCAGAGTGCCGCTCCGCGCCGCGCAGCGGAACCCCCCGGACCGGTCGCTTGCCGACGGCCCCGCCGGTCAGCCGGGCGGGGGTTCGTCGTGCAGCAGCCGCTGGAAGAGGCGGTGGTCGCGCCAGGCGCCGTTGATGTGGAGGTAGCGCGGCGCGACGCCGTACGGCTCGAAGCCCGCCTTCGCCAGGACCCGTTGCGAAGCGAGGTTGTCGAGCAGGGTGCCCGCCTCGACCCGGTGCAGGCCCAGTTCCTCGCGGGCGACCCGGCAGACCTCCTCCACGGCGGCGGTGGCCAGGCCCTTGCCGTTCCAGGCCCGGTCCACCCAGTAGCCCACCCCGCCGCTGCACAGCGGACCCCGCACGATCGAGCCGAGGTTGATCGTCCCGACGGGCGTGCCGGTGGCCGCCGCGACGAGCACGTACGGGACCGTGCGACCGGCGTCCCGCTCCCCCAGCACGCCCGCGATGCGCTCCCGCTGGCCCCGCTCGGTGTAGAAGGCCCCGGGGCGGGCCGGCTCGTAGGGCGCCATGAACTCCCGGTTCCGTACGAGCGCTTCGGCCAGCCCGGCGGCGTCTCCGAGCGCGAGCCCCCTCATCTGCACCCCGTCAGGCATCATCCGGGCACGCTAACGGACCGCGCCGCGGCATATCCAGCCCCGCGGGTCAGTCGACGGGCGTACCGGCGTACTTGACCTCGCCGCCCGCGTCCAGCGACAGCCGGTAGCCGCGCTTGACCACGGTCTGGATCAGGTTCGGCGCCCCCAGCGCCACCCGCAGCCGGGCCATCGCCGTCTCCACCGCGTGCTCGTCGCGGCCCGCTCCGGGCAGGGCCCGCAGCAGGTCCCCGCGGGAGACCACCCAGCCCGGCCGCCGGGCCAGCGCCCGCAGCAGGGCCATCCCGGCCGGCGGCACCGGCCGCAGTTCCGCGTCCAGGAGCACCGCGTGCCCCCGGATCTCCATCCGGTGCCCCGCCACGGGCAGGACGCGGGCGCGGCCGGGCAGCTCCTTGCAGAGCAGTTGCACCAGCGGGCCCAGCCGGAACCGCTCCGGCTGCACGGTCGCCACCCCGAGGGCCTGCAGCGGCAGCGCGGTCACCGGCCCCACGCAGGCACTGAGCACCCCGCCCCGCAGAGCGGCCAGCACCGGCTCCTCCAGCCCCCGCTGCTCGGCCCGGGACAGCAGCGAGGCGGCCGCCGGCGCCGAGGTGAAGCTGACGGCGTCGACCCCGCCGCCCACCATCGCGTCCAGCAGCCGGTCCAGCGGGGCCAGGTCCTCCGGCGCCATCCACCGGTACACCGGTACGACCACCACGTCCGCCCCGGCCGCCCGCAGCGCCTCCACGAACCCCGGCAGCGGCTCCCCGTGCAGCTGGAGCGCGATGCGCCGGCCGGCGACCCCGCCCGACAGCAGCCGCTCCAGCACCTCCGCCAGCGACTCCGACTCGGGCGACCAGGCCTCCACCAGCCCGGCCGCCCGGATGGCGCCCTTGACCTTGGGTCCGCGCGCGAGCAGTTCGGCGGCCCGCAGCCGCTCCAGCAGTTCCTCCCCGATGCCCCAGCCCTCGGCGGCCTCGATCCAGCCGCGGAAGCCGATGGCCGTGGTGGCGACCACCGCGTCGGGGGCGCAGCCGACGAGTTCCTTCGTGGCGGCCAGCAGCTCGCTGTCGTCGGCCAGCGGCACGATCCGCAGGGCGGGTGCGTGCAGGACCGTGGCCCCGCGCCGGCGGAGCAGGGTGATCAGGTCGTCGGCCCGCCGCGCGGCGGTGACCCCGACCGTGAAACCTGCGAGGGGACCGGTGTGCTGCGTGTCCTCGTACATGTGACCTGCCTTGCCCAGTGGGTCGGTGTCGCGCCGCGGAGCGGGCCCGGATCGGGACCGGAACGGATGGGAACGGGAACCGAGCCTCCCAACATCGCGTGTCAGGCTCGGTTCCCGCATATTTCCGTACCGTAAAGCGACCTGCCGCGGCGGTGCGCCACCGCGTGGTCAGACCGACGTGAGCTGGGCCTTCGGCGCGGCTCCGGGCTCCGGGAGGGCCGCGGCGGCGGGCCGTCGAAGGTATACCGCCCAGGTGACGGCGCAGCCCAGCGCGTAGAACCCGAGGAAGGTGACGAAGGCGGCCGTCCCGGAGCCGGAGGTGAGGAACGCCTCCCGGAAGACCAGGTTGATGCCGAGCCCGCCGAGCGCGCCGACCGCGCCGATCAGCCCCATGGAGGCGCCGGACAGCCGCCGGCCGTAGGCGGCCGCCGCCTCGCCGTCCATACCGCGCGCCAGGGCCTTGGCCTGGAAGATGCCGGGGATCATCTTGTACGTCGAGCCGTTGCCGAGGCCGCTGAGTACGAACAGCGCCACGAAGCCGACCAGGAAGACCGGCAGGGACTGCCGCACGGAGGCCAGGATGACGACCCCGGTGGCGGCGGCCATGGCCACGAAGGTGGCGAGGGTGATCCGGGCCCCGCCGAAGCGGTCGGCGAGCGCGCCGCCCACCGGTCGGATCAGCGAGCCGAGCAGGGGCCCGATGAAGGTCAGCGAGGCGGCCTGCAGCGGGGTCCGCCCGAACTGCGTCTGGAGCACGAGGCCGAAGGCGAAGCTGTAGCCGATGAAGGAGCCGAAGGTGCCGATGTAGAGGAAGGCCATGATCCAGGTGTGCGGCTCGCGGACCGCCTCGCGGACGGCGCCGGTGTCGTTGCGTACGGGCGCCAGGTTGTCCATGCGCAGGGCGGCCAGCGTCGCCGCGAGCACGATCAGCGGGATGTACGCGCCGAGCAGCAGCCTCGGGTGCCCGGCTCCGGCGGTGCTGATGACCAGCAGCGCGACGAGCTGCACCACGGGCACCCCGATGTTGCCGCCGCCCGCGTTGAGCCCGAGGGCCCAGCCCTTCTTGCGCAGGGGGAAGAAGGCGTTGATGTTCGTCATGGAGGAGGCGAAGTTGCCGCCGCCGACGCCCGTCAGCACGGCCACGAGCACGAAGGTGCCGTAGGAGGTGCCCGGTTCCATGACCACGATCGCGGCGACGGTCGGCGCGAGGAGCAGCAGGGCGCTGACGACGGTCCAGTTCCGGCCGCCGAAGCGGGCGACGGCGAAGGTGTAGGGCACTCGCACCATGGCCCCGACGAAGGTGGCGGTGGCGATGAGGAAGAACTTCCCCGCCGGGTCGATGCCGTACTGGGGGCCCATGAAGAGGACCATCACGGACCACAGCGACCAGATGGAGAACCCGATGTGCTCGGAGAGCACGGAGTAGACCAGGTTGCGGCGGGCGATCCGCTCGCCCGATTCCTTCCAGAAGCCCTCGTCCTCGGGATCCCACCGCTCGATCCAGCGGCCTCCCCTGCGCGGTGCGGTCGTACCGGTCATCACACGCCTCCACAAGCTGTCGCGTCCGTGGTGACGACCGTAGGAAGGGCGCGTTTCGGCCCGGGTCCCCGCCGGATGACCGGCGGGAAACCTTGCTCTCACCCGCCGCCCGGTCCCGGTGTGAGCCGCGCGGGGGTCCAGCTCCCGGCGGGCGGATCGAGCCAGCCCCGCTCGGCCGCCAGTTCCCCGGCCGCGGCGCGCAGGGCGTCCAGGCCGGGATGGGTGAAGCCCTTGCGCCACACCATCGACAGGGGGGAGAGCGGCACCGGGCCGGTGAGCGGCCGCTTCTCGCAGCCGGGCAGGTCGACGAAGTCGACGGTCACCAGCACCGGATTGCGGGTCTTGGCCATCACCCGGCGGAACTCCTCCTTGCCCACGGCCACCGGCGCGGGCGGAGCGAGCCGGATGTCGCGCCCGGCGAACAGCTCGCGCGCCAGCCCGGTCCACTCCAGGGTCCGGGGGTTCCCGGCGCCCGCGTACACGGTCTCTCCGGCGAGGGCGTCGAGCGGTACGGCGTCCCGCCCGGCCAGCGGGTGCCCGTCGGGCAGCAGCACGGCGAGCGGCTCGTACCGTACGGGCCGGCGCGCGAGGCGGGCCCGGAGCGCCGGTTCGAGGCCGTCCGCGTAACCGAAGGCCACGTCGAGGCGGCCGGCCGCGATCTCGGCGGCGGCGTGGGTGAGGCCGCTCTCGAAGCGGGCCATGAGCTCGCAGTGCGGGGCGAGTTCGCGGGCCCGCTCCAGGACGGCGCGGCCGGTGCTGGGGCCGTCGGTGTTCAGGTCGACCAGCAGCGGCCGGGGCCCGGCGGCGGTGCCGAAGGCGGCGGCCAGCTCCTCGTGCGCGCCGAGTACGCGCCGCGCCAGCGGCAGTAGCCGCTCGCCGTCGGCGGTCAGCTCCACCTGCCGGGTGGTGCGTACGAACAGGGGTGTGCCCAGGGTGTGTTCCAGCCGCCGGACGTCGCGGCTGAGGGCCTGCTGGGCGATGTAGAGGCGGGCGGCGGCACGGGTGAAGTGCAGTTCCTCGGCGGCGGCGACGAAGCCGCGCAGCAGTCTCGGGTCCACGTCTCGGGGCATCACCCCCGGAGACTAACAACGGAAAGGGGTGAATGACGCCGGATCCGGTGTTGGACCGGGGCGGGGGCCGGGCCGGAGGGTGGTCCCATGCCCGCCACCACCTCGGCTGCCGCCGCCGTGCCCGCCGTCCCTGCCGCCGTCCCTGCCGCCGTCCCTGCCGTCGCCCCTGCCGCCGTCCCTGCCGCCGTCCCTGCCGTCGCCCCTGTTGGCGTCCCTGCCGTCGCCCCTGCCGTCGCCCCTGCCGTCGCCCCTGTTGGCAGCCCTGTTGCCGCCTCTGCCGCCGCGCGGGCCGCGCGGGCCGACCGGGCCGACCGGGCCGACCGGGCCGCCGCGCGGGCTGCCCGGGCCGACCGGGCTGACCGGGCTGACCGGGCTGACCGGGCCGATCCCGCCGCGCCCCGTATGGCCCGGATGACCGTCACCGGCGGCACCCTGGTCATCGTCCCGCCGGCCGTCGGCGGAGCGGGCACCGCCCCGGGCCGCGGGCGTCGGCGACGCCGCGAGCCGGGCCCGTACCGCCGGCTGTTCGCCCTGCCCGGCAGCCGCGGCTTCACCGCCGGGAACCTCCTCGCACGGCTCCCCATGGGCATGTTCGGGATCAGCGCGGTCATGATGATCGCCGACCAGCGCGACTCGTACGCCCTCGCCGGGGCGGTCACCGCCACCGGCCTGGCCGCCACCGCCGTGGTGGCCCCCTGGACCGCCCGGCTGGTCGACCGGCACGGCCATGCCCGGGTCGCCCTGCCCGCCACCCTGATCGCCGTCCTCGGCTCGCTCTGCCTGATCGCGTGCGTCCGTACCGGCGCCCCCGCGTGGACCCTCTTCGCCTCGTACGCCGCGACGGCCACCACCCCCAACATCGGCGGCATGTCCCGCGCCCGCTGGACCCACCTGCTGCGCGGCTCCCCGGCCGCGCACCACGCCGCGATGTCCTTCGAGCAGGCCGCCGACGAGCTCTGCTACATGCTCGGGCCGGTCCTGGCGGCCGTCCTGTGCACCGCGGTCTTCCCCGAGGCGGGCACCCTCGTCGGCGCGGCCCTCTTCCTCACCGGCATGCTCGTCTTCACCGCGCAACGCTCCACGGAGCCCCCGGTGTCCACGGCCCCCCGCCGCGGCTCCCCGCTGCGGGCCCTGGGACCGCTGCTCGTCCTGTTCCTGGCCACCGGGCTGGTCTTCGGCTCGATCGAGGTCGCCTCCATCGCCCACCTGGACGCCTCGGGCCTGGGGGCCGCTTCGGGGCTGGTCCTCGCCCTCCAGGCGGCGGGCTCGTGCGCGGCCGGCCTGCTCTACGGCACCCTGCGCCCGCGTTCGTTGAAGGTCTGCGTGGGCGCCCTGGCCGTGTGCATGACCCTGCCCTGGGCGGCGGCGGCCGCCGGCTCGCTGACCGCCCTCGCGATCGCCCTGCTGCTGGCCGGCATGGCCACGGCGCCGGTGATGGTCACCGCGATGTCGCGGGTCCACGCCGTCACACCCGAGGGCCGGCTCAACGAGGGCATGACCCTCGCCGTGACCGCCATCCTCACGGGCATCGCGGCCGGTTCGGCCGGCGCGGGCCTGGCGGTCGACCGCTTCGGGGCGCCGACGGCGTACCTGCTGCCCGCGGCGGCCGCGTTCCTCGCCCTGCCGGCCGCCGCCGCGGGCCGATTCATGCGGCGGCAGAGTGATCACTCCCGCGTGGTACGCACCATGGCGGGTCGCGATCGGACATAACTGGGGATGCCTTCCCCAGCACCTTCCCCTCGCGGAGGAACTCCCCTTGCCTTCTTCCCGCTCCGTGTCCTCGGCCCTGATCGTCGCGGCCGTCACCGCCTCCTGCCTGGTGCCGGCCGTACCGGCCCTGGCCGACTCGGCGAACATCCGCTTCACCCAGCCGTACCTCCCCTCGATCGCCCCCGGCCGGACGGGCCGCGTCGTCATCGCGGCCGCGGGCGGGCCGGAGGCGGTCGTCAGCAGCACCTTCCGGATCACCGCTCCGGACCGGACGACCTTCCCCGAGGCCCGCATCTACTGGAACGGGCAGCGCGCGGCCGCCCCGTGCCAGAAGTCGGCCGACGCCCGCCGGCTGACGTGCGAGGCCGGCACCCGGGCCGGCTTCGCGTTCCCCGCGAACGCGCAGACGCAGCTGGGAGTTTCGCTCCACGTCGACCCGAACGCCCCGGAGGGCACGACCCTGGGCGGCGGTGAGTGGGCGACCGGCGCCGACGATCCCGTCCTGTTCGCCGTCGCCACCCCGGTGACCGGCCCCAAGGGCGACGACGGGAAGCCGGGCAAGCCCGGCCAGCACGGAAAGCCCGGCCAGCACGGCAAGCCGGGCAAGCCCGGCCCCAAGGGAGAGAAGGGCGACAAGGGGGACAAGGGCGACCGCGGCCCCGCCGGCCCGCGGGGACCACAGGGCCCCGGCGGACCCGCGGGTCCGGAGGGCCCGCAGGGGCCGGCGGGCGGACCGAAGGGCGACAAGGGCGACCGCGGCGACACCGGCCCGGCCGGCCCGCGGGGACCGGAGGGCCGGCAGGGCCCGGGCGGACCCAGGGGCCCGCAGGGGAACCCCGGACCGGCCGGTCCGCAGGGATCCGAGGGGCCCGAGGGTCCCGCAGGTCCCGGTGGGCCCGAAGGACCCCAGGGCCCCGAAGGCCCGCAGGGACCGGCGGGCGGACCCAAGGGCGACAAGGGCGACCGCGGCGACACCGGCCCGGCCGGCCCGCAGGGCCCCGGCGGACCGGGCGGGCCGGCCGGCCCGCAGGGCCCCAAGGGAGACAAGGGCCACCAGGGTCCGAAGGGCGACAAGGGCAAGCCCGGCCCGGCGGGCCCGAAGGGCCCCAAGGGCCACCAGGGCAAGCCCGGCCCCGCCGGCCCGCAGGGCCCGAAGGGCAAGCCCGGCCCGGCCGGACCCCAGGGTCCCAAGGGCCCGAAGGGTCCGAAGGGTCCGAAGGGTGACACCGGCAAGCCCGGCGACTGCAAGTGCGGCGGCCACCACGAGACCCCCAAGGCGAAGATCGTCGTGAAGGGCAAGGGCCTCAACGTCCACTCCGGCCCCGGCACGCACCACAAGACGACCGGCAAGGCCAAGGCCGGCACGGTCGTCGCCCTCCAGTGCAAGGTCAACAGTCAAAAGGTCGACGGCAATTCGGTCTGGTACAAGCTCGCCGACGGCAGCGGCTGGATCGCGGCCCGCTACGCGCTGAACCTCAACAAGGTCCCGTTCTGCTAGCAGCGGCCCGGCACCAGGCATGACGAAGGCCCCGCGGCCCCCGGCCGCGGGGCCTTCGCCCGCACAGCGCACGAGCGAACGAGAACGCCGCCGCCGCGCGCGGGGCCGCCACCGACCCCGGACATGCGAAAACCCCCTGGTCCGGCGACACAGTCGCGGACCAGGGGGTTCATCCACATGGGGTGGTGGAGATGGCGGGAATCGAACCCGCGTCCAACGGTGCAGAAGCAGGGCTTCTCCGAGCGCAGTCCGCTGCGCTTTTCTCAGCCCCGGAGATCACACGGACAAGTCTCCGACGGGCTCAGTCACTGTTTGGTTTCCCTCAAGCCCCCGTGACCGGGGCTAGAGGTTTAGATCCCTAGTTGACGCCAGGATCCGGACCGGGACCACTTCCGGGCTGACGCTCCTCACAGAGGCTTCAGCTCACTGTTATTAGGCAGCGAGGGTGAAGCGGGAGTTATCGCTCTTGGAGTTGGCGATTATTGTTTGCGACATGTGGTTAGCGAGATCATTGCCGCTTCCTCGGCTCGCTTCCCCTGCATCGACATCCGCTGTCGAAACCGATCATCCCCATGTTTCACGCTATTG
Organism: Streptomyces sp. NPDC058662; assembly: GCF_042716255.1. Classification (NCBI taxonomy): domain Bacteria; kingdom Bacillati; phylum Actinomycetota; class Actinomycetes; order Kitasatosporales; family Streptomycetaceae; genus Streptomyces; species Streptomyces sp. NPDC058662. Next base: position 29,939 of record NZ_JBHXRU010000043.1, read on the forward strand.
AGTTGTGGGTACCGCATACGACCGCCCCACCCGCGAGCGGGTGGTGCTGACGCCATGGTACGCGACGTGAACCACCGCGTGCCAGGAGATTAAACCGTACCGCGCTGCTTGCGGCGGACCGCCGAGATCGCGCGGTTCGTCTCGCGGGTGTCCTGCTTCTCCCGCAGCGTCTGCCGCTTGTCGTACTCCTTCTTGCCCTTGGCCAGCGCGATCTCGATCTTCGCCCGGCCGTCCTTGAAGTACAGCGACAGGGGCACGATCGTGTGGCCCGACTCGTCGGCCTTCCGCTCCAGCTTGTCGATCTCCTCGCGGTGCATGAGGAGCTTGCGCTTGCGCCGGGCGCTGTGGTTGGTCCAGGTGCCCTGGCTGTACTCCGGCACGTGCACGTTGTAGAGCCACGCCTCGCCGCCCTCCACCGACACGAAGCCGTCGACCAGCGAGGCCCTGCCCTGGCGCATCGACTTGACCTCGGTGCCCGTGAGCACGAGACCGCACTCGTAGGTGTCGATGATCGCGTAGTCGTGCCGCGCCTTCTTGTTCTGGGCGATCAGCTTGCGCCCTTTTTCCTTAGCCATAGTGCGGCCATTTTCGCACTACGGACCCACCCCGAGGCCACCCAATACCTGCGCGGCCCGTTCCTCGACCCCCTCGCCCGCCGCGAGGTCGGGGGTGATGCCGCTGCCGTCCAGGCTCCGGCCCCCCGGTGTCCGGTACGTACCCACCGTCAGCTCGGCCACCGAGCCGTCCGCGAGCTCCGTCGGCATCTGCACCGACCCCTTGCCGAAGGTGCGGCTGCCCACCGTCACGGCGCGGCCCCGGTCCTGGAGGGCGCCCGTCACCAGTTCGGCCGCGCTCATCGTGCCGCCGTCGACCAGGGCGACCAGCGGGCGGTCCGTGTCCCCGCCCGGATCCGCGTACAGGGCGCGCTCGGCGCCCCGTACGTCGTACGTGGCCACGAGCCCGCCGTCCAGGAAGGCGGAGGCCGCCGCCACCGCCTCGGTGACCAGGCCGCCCCGGTTGCCGCGCAGGTCGAGCATGACCCCGGCGCCCGCCGGGGCGGCGCGGACGGCGGCCCTGACCCGTTCGCCGGAGCCCCGGGTGAAGGAGGCCACCTTGATGACGGTGATCCCGCCCGGGAGGCGGCGTACGGTCACCGGTTCGGTGCGCAGCTGCTCGCGGTGGAGGGTCTGGGTGAGGTCGGCGCCGTCGCGGCTGAGGTTCAGCACGACGGGGGTGCCCGCCGCGCCGCGCAGCAGGGCGACCACGTCGGCCACGGCCAGGCCGGTGACGGCGTGCCCGTCGACGCTCAGCAGCCGGTCCCCGGCCCGCAGGCCGGCCCGGGCGGCGGGGCCGCCCGGCTGGACCTTGTCGATGCCGATGCGGCCGTCGCCGCCGCGTCCGGCCCAGAGTCCGACGCCGGTCCAGCGGCCGTCGAGGTCCTCGGCGAAGGCCGCGTACTCGCCCCGGTCGTAGACGGTGCCCCAGCGGTCCCCGCTGCGGCTGACGACCTCCTGGGCCGCCTTCTTGCCCGACTTCCCCTCGGCGACGGCCTCGGCGGCGGCGCGGGCGACGGCCTCCCGGTCGGCGGTGGCGGCGCGGGGCTGCCCGCCCCCGGACTCCGTGCGGGCGTCCCCGGGCGGCGGTTCGGCGAGGGCTCCCGCACGGGCGGTCCACGCCCCGGGGTCCTCGCGGTTCCAGCAGCCCGTGCTCGCGCCCGTGCCCACGGCCGCGAGGAAGGCCAACGTCAAGACGGCCCCGCGACGCTTGTCGCGGGGCCGGAGACAGAAGGCGGGAAGACCCGGCATGGCGCCGAGTCTAGGACAAGGCCCGCGCCGGTACGGCGGGTTGGCCCCAGAGCGCGGGGGGCGCTCGTCACACCTTCAGGTACTTGCGCAGGGCGACGAAGGCGGCCATCGAGGGCATCAGGAGGCCGATGAACAGGACGTAGGGCAGCTTGCGGAGGACCGACCCCCAGCCCATGAAGTCGATGAGCTGGATCTTGTCCCGCAGTCCGACGCCGTGGTCGATCACGAAGTACTGGCCGCTGACGAGCATGGCGCAGGCGAACATCGCGCCGATCAGCCCGGCCACGGCGGCCTCCATGATGAAGGGGACCTGGATGTAGAAGCTGGAGGCACCCACCAGGCGCATGATCCCCGTCTCCCGCCTGCGGCTGAACGCCGAGACGCGCACGGTGTTGACGATCAGCAGCAGCGCCACGACCAGCATGATCAGCATGATGCCGAGGGCGGCGTAGTTGAGGTAGTTGAGGATCCTGAACAGGTCGTCGATCTCCTTGCGCTGGTCGTCGACGGTGTGGATCCCGTCGCGGCCGGCGAAGGCGGAGGTGACGACCTTGTACTTCTCCGGGTTCTTGAGCTTGACCCGGAAGGACTCCTGCATCTGGTCGGGGGTGATGGAGGAGGCCAGCGCGGTGTGGCCGTACTGCTCCTGGTAGTGCTTGTACGCCTCGTCCGCCGACTCGTAGGCAACGGACTTGACCAGGTCCATCCGCTTGAGCTCGGACTCGATCTGCGCCTTCTGCTCGGCGGTCACCGCGCCCTTGCCGCAGGTGGCCACGCCCGCCGCCTGGGTCTGGGCCCCGTCCGGCTTGTTGGCGGCCTCACCGGCCGCCTCGGCGTCCTGCTTGTTGCAGAGGTAGATCGAGACGTTGGCCTTGTCGTACCAGTAGCCCTTCATCCGGCTGACCTGCTCGCGCATGAGCAGCGAGCCACCGAACAGGGCCAGCGACAGGGCCACGGAGATGATGACCGCGAAGGTCATGGTGAGATTGCGACGGAGACCGACGCCGATCTCCGACATGACGAACTGGGCGCGCATGGCGTCCTTTCAGTGCTGGTAGCCGTAGACGCCGCGCGACTGGTCGCGTACGAGACGGCCCTGTTCGAGTTCGATGACGCGCTTGCGCATCTGGTCCACGATCTGCTGGTCGTGGGTCGCCATGATCACGGTGGTGCCGGTCCGGTTGATACGGTCCAGCAGCTTCATGATGCCGACGGAGGTCTGCGGGTCGAGGTTGCCGGTGGGCTCGTCCGCGATCAGCAGGGCGGGGCGGTTGACGAAGGCGCGGGCGATGGCCACGCGCTGCTGCTCGCCGCCGGAGAGCTCACCGGGCATCCGCTGCTCCTTGCCGCCGAGCCCCACCAGCTCCAGGACCTGCGGGACGGCCTTGCGGATCTCGCCCCTCGGCTTGCCGATGACCTCCTGCGCGAAGGCCACGTTCTCGGCGACCGTCTTGTTGGGCAGCAGGCGGAAGTCCTGGAAGACGGTCCCCAACTGGCGCCGCATCTGCGGGACCTTCCAGTTGGAGAGCTTGGCGAGGTCCTTGCCCAGGACGTGCACCTGGCCGTGGCTCGCCCGTTCCTCGCGCAGGATCAGCCGCAGGAAGGTGGACTTGCCGGAGCCGGAGGAGCCGACGAGGAAGACGAACTCGCCCTTCGCGATGTCCAGGGAGACATCCCTGAGTGCGGGGCGGCTCTGCTTCGGGTAGGACTTGGAGACACTGTCGAATCGGATCACGGGTGCACCACGGTCGCCGGGAGTAGGTGTGCGTGACCATACGCGAACGGGCGCGAGGTGTGGACCCGGCTACCGGACTTGCCCCTTTTATCCCCAGCTCCGGAGGGGTACGGACCGTGATTGCACGGACGGGCCGCGCCGAATGTCGGCGGAGCTGGCACAGTGGTAGGGGGAACGGTCTCGTTCCCCACGCCGTTGTACCCGACAGTGCCCAGGGGACGAGAGGAGGACGCATGACATATGACCGGCTCGTGTGCGCGAACTGCGCCGGACCCGTCAGCCAGGGCCGCTGCCCTGTGTGCCGGGCGAACCGGGAGCGCCTCCAGCAGGAGGGCCCCTTCTCCGGCCTGAACCCCGTGACGCTCATCGTGTTCATGGTGGTTCTCGTGGCAGCCCTGGTCCTGGTGGCCCAGCAGGCCGCGTAGCGCTCGCAGCGCCGCCTGTACGCGCCGTCGCGCCGCGTACCGATCAGCACCCCGCACGACGGAAGGGCCCGGACACCTCTCGGTGTCCGGGCCCTTCACGTACGCGCGTCAGCCGTTACGCGGTCTGCTCCTGCTGCTTGCGCCAGCGGATCCCGGCCTCAAGGAAGCCGTCGATCTCGCCGTCGAGCACCGCCTGCGGGTTGCCGACCTCGAACTCCGTCCGCAGGTCCTTGACCATCTGGTACGGGTGCAGGACGTAGGACCGCATCTGGTTGCCCCAGGAGCTGCCGCCGTCCTTGAGGGCGTCCATCCTGGCCTGCTCCTCCTGGCGGCGCCGCTCCAGCAGCTTGGCCTGGAGGACGTTCATGGCGCTCGCCTTGTTCTGGATCTGCGAGCGCTCGTTCTGGCAGGAGACCACGATGCCCGTCGGCAGGTGCGTGATGCGGACGGCCGAGTCGGTGGTGTTGACGCCCTGGCCGCCGGGGCCGGAGGCGCGGTACACGTCGATGCGCAGCTCGCCCTCGTCGATCTCGACGTGGTCGCTGGACTCGACGACGGGGAGCACCTCGACGCCCGCGAAGGAGGTCTGGCGGCGGCCCTGGTTGTCGAAGGGCGAGATCCGCACCAGGCGGTGGGTGCCCTGCTCGACCGAGAGCGTGCCGTACGCGTAGGGGGCCTTGACCACGAAGGTGGTCGACTTGATTCCGGCCTCTTCCGCGTACGAGGTCTCGTAGACCTCGGTCGGGTAGCCGTGCCGCTCGGCCCAGCGCAGGTACATGCGCTGGAGGCGCTCGGCGAAGTCGGAGGCGTCGACGCCGCCCGCCTCGGCCCGGATGTTGACCAGGGCCTCGCGCTCGGCGTACTCGCCCGACAGGAGGGTCCGGACCTCCATCTCGTCCAGCGCCTTGCGGACGGAGACCAGCTCGGCCTCGGCCTCGGCGAGGGTGTCCGCGTCGTCCATCTCCTGGGCGAGCTCGAAGAGCACCGCGAGGTCGTCGATGCGTCCTCGCAGGGTCTCGGTCTTGCGGACCTCCGCCTGCAGGTGCGAAAGCTTGCTCGTGATCTTCTGGGCGGCCTCCGGGTCGTCCCACAGGGACGGCGCGGCGGCGTGCTCCTCAAGCACGGCGATATCTGCCCTCAGCTTGTCGAGGTCCAGGACGGCCTCGATCGACCCCATGGTCGAGGAGAGGGACTTCAGCTCTTCGGAAACATCGACGACTGCCACGGGTCCAGCGTAGCCGGTCCCCGGACGGCACCGACCTGGCAGGCCGGATCACCCGTACTAATGAATGCTCGTACGGGCGTACGCTCACCATATGACCGTTCTCCTCGTCAAGCGCCGCCATGTGGACCACATGCGTGTCACGACGACGAGCTGTCAGCCGCCGGACCACCGCCAAGCCTGATCCACCCGATCCGACTTGGTCCTGTACGCGGCTCACGCGGCCCCGGCACATCCCTGCCGGCGCCCCTCCCCGCCCGCGGCCCCCGCCACCCCTGGGGAACAGGACCCCGTGACATCCGAAACGGAGCCGTCATGCCGTCCGCGCACACCCTTCCGGTCCTGGACCTCTCCCGGGCCGACGACCCGGCCCAGCGGGCCGATTTCCTCAGGCAGCTGCACGCGGCCGCCCGGGACACCGGATTCCTGCACCTGACCGGGCACGGTGTCACCCCCGCCGAGAGCACCCGGATCCTGGAGCTGACCCGGGCCTTCTTCGCCCTCCCCGAGGCCGAGCGGCTCGCCGTGAGCAATCTGAACTCCCCGCACTTCCGGGGCTACACGCGGATCGGCCACGAGCTCACCGGCGGCTCCTCCGACTGGCGGGACCAGCTGGACGTCGGCGCCGAGCGCCCGGCGCCGGAGCTGGGGCCGGACGACCCGGCGTACCTGTGGCTGGAGGGCCCGAACCAGTGGCCGGCGGCCCTCCCGGAACTGCGGACGGCGGTCCTGGAGTGGCAGTCGCGGCTGGCGGCGGTGGCCCACCGGCTGCTGCGGGAGCTGCTGGTCTCGATCGGCGCCCCGGCGACCTTCTTCGACGAGGCCTTCGCCGACCGCCCCCACCTGCACACGAAGCTGATCCGCTACCCCGGATCCGCCCCCTCCGGCGCGGACCAGGGCGTCGGCGCGCACAAGGACTACGGATTCCTGACCCTGCTGCTCCAGGACGCGGTGGGCGGGCTCCAGGTGGTCCGCGACGGCGGCTACGTGGACGTACCGCCGCTGCCGGGGGCCTTCGTGGTCAACCTGGGCGAGCTGCTGGAGATCGCGACGGAGGGCTACCTGACGGCCACCGACCACCGGGTCGTCAGCCCGCCGGGATCGGTCGAGCGCTACTCGGTCCCCTTCTTCTACAACCCGCGGCTGGACGCGGTGGTCGAGACCGTCCCGGGCGACTACCTGCGCTCGGCGCCGGGCGTCGCGCACGACGCGACGAACCCGCTGCACGCGGAGTACGGGCGCAACGAGCTCAAGGGCTGGGTCCGCGCCCACCCGGCCGTCGCACGACGCTGGCACCCGGAGCTGGTGCCCGCGTAGGCCGTCCCCCTCGGGACCTGCCGGGCCCCGCCGGCATCGCGGCCGCGGGCCGGGCCTGCGCCCCGGCTGCGGCGCCGTACGGGCTACGGGGCGCGCGAGCCCGACTGCTTGCTGTCCGGGGCCGGCGGCTCGTCCCCGCCGCCCGACAGGGCGAACCAGCTCCCCACCCCCACCGCGGCGGCCAGCGCCAGCGCCGAGGCCGACAGGACCAGCCGCCGCTTGCGCGCCGCCTCCGCCCGGTGCCGGGCGGAACCCGGCCGGTGGCCGCCGGCGGGCCGGGGCACGCGGGCGGTGCCGAGCGCGCCGCCCGCCAGCTCGTCCGGGCCCGGGACCCGCATCGAGGTGTGGGTGTCCCGGTTGGAGTCCGTCGCCGACCCCGGCACCAGCGGGACGACGCCCCGGCGGCGGACCGGGTCGGCGGCGGCGGCCTCCTCGGCCTCCGAGGGCTGCGGCTCCGCGTCGTCCGGCTCGTCCACGTCCAGCGGCGGCATACCGGCCAGCAGCGGCAGCAGGTCCCGCAGGCGGACCGACAGCTCGGACGCCCGCAGCCGCGAGGCCGGGGCCTTGGCCAGGCACTGCACCATCAGCTGCCACAACTCGTCGGGGATACCGGGCAGCGGCACCACGGTCTCGGTGACGTGCCGGCGCAGCACCGCGCCCGGGTGGCCCCCGCCGAACGGGGTGAAACCGGCCAGCAGCTCGTACAGGACGGTCGCCAGGGCGTATATGTCGACGGCCGCCCGCGGGGGCAGGCCCTCCACGATCTCGGGCGCCAGGTAGTCGGGGGTGCCGATGATCCGGGTCGTCGGGGCCGAGACCCGCCCCGCCGAGGCCCGGCGCGGGGAGTCGATCAGCTTGGCCACGCCGAAGTCGGTGAGCAGCGCCGGGTGCGATCCTCCCGGGCCGAGCGGGCCCTGCATGTCCAGCAGCACGTTCTCCGGCTTGACGTCGCGGTGCACGACCCCGGCCGCGTGCGCCGCCGCCAGCGCGTCGGCGACGTCGGCGACGATGGCCACGGCCGCCTCGGGGGCGAGCCGCCGCTCCCGGTCGAGGCGCGTGCGCAGGTCCGTACCGCGCACGAGGTCCATGACCAGGGCGAGGTCGTTGCCGTCGACGACGAGGTCCCGGACGGAGACCACGTGCGGGTGGTCCAGGCCGAGCAGCGCGCTGCGCTCCTGGACGAAGCGTCCGACCAGCTCCTGGTCGGACGCGAGGTCCTCGCGCAGCAGTTTGACGGCGACGGGCCCGTCCGGCCCCTCGCCCAGCCACACCGTGCCCGCGCTGCCGCGCCCCAGGATCTGGTGCGCGGTGTACCGGCTGCCGATCTTCCGTGCCACGACTGCTCCCTCAGCGGCTGGCCTACGCACCAAAGCTACGCGGCCGGACCCCGGTTGGAGGCCAGTAGGGGCCCCGATTCGCGGCGACCTCCCCTTCTACGGGCGAAATCACGCCCCAGAAGTCGACAAATCCACGATGTCGGCGCCGCGGGGTCCCGCTCAGGGTGTGCCGCCGCCCGTGGTCCCGCCGATGTCGCCGACCCAGGTCGCGATGTCGGAGCCCCACGTCCACACCTGGTCCCACCAGCCGCGGCCGGTACCGACCCACTCCTGGAGGGGGGTCATCTCCCAGATCAGCCATCCGGCGACGAAGAACATCAGGATCAGGACCAGGCAGCCCTTGAGGCAGCCGAGCCCGGGGATCCGCACCGGGTTGGCGCTGCGGCGGCGCGGCTCGCGCGGGGCCCGCTGCGGCGGCGCCTGCGGGGGCTGCTGCTGCGGGGGCTGCTGCTGCGGCTGCTGCGGCTGGCGGTACTGGGGCTGCTGCGGCTGCTGGTACTGCTGCGGCTGGTGCTGCTGCGGCTGGTAGTGCTGCGGCGGACCCGGCGCGTACTGCTGCTGGGGCGGCTGCTGCGGCGGCTGGGGCGGTCGCTGGTACGGCTGCTGCGGTCGCCCCTGGCCGCGGCCCAGCTGGCCCTGCTGGCCGTACGGCTGCTGGGGCGGCTGGGGCGGCTGCTGGCCGTACTGCTGGGGCCGCTGCTGCGGAGGCGGAGGCGCCTGGCGCTGCGGGCGGCGGCGCAGGGGGTCCTCGCTCGGGTCGAGGTACTGCATCTGGGTCTGCTCGTTGCGGTCGCGCGCGGCCGCCATCTGGGACTGCCACGGGTGCGGCTGGTCCGGCCGGTCCACGGGCGGCATCACGGACGTGGCGTCCGCCGCCGCCCCGCCGGCCGCACCCGCGGCGGGGAGCACGGAGGTGGCGTCGGCCGCGCCGACCGGCGGCATGACACTGGTCATGGCGTTGGGGTCGTAGGCACCCGCCTGGGGGCCGGCGCCGGGCAGCACCTGCGTGAGGTCGGCGGCGCCCGGCGTCTCGGGGACCGGGGCGGGCGAGGGGTCGGGCGCGAGCAGCGCGCCGACGCCGAGCGCGGCCTCGACCTCGGCGGCCGAGGAGTGCACGCCGATGCCGGCGGCGACCACGCGCAGGGCGCGCGCCAGGCTCTCGGCGCTGGGGCGCTCGTTCGGCTCCTTGCGCAGGCAGCGCTCGACGACCGTCCACAGCGGTTCGGGCACGGTGGAGGGCCGCTGCGGGTCCTCGCTGAGGTGGCGGTGGAGCACTTCGAGTGCGGTACCGCCGGCGAACGGCGGGCGGCCGGTGAGCAGCTCGTAGAGCAGGATGCCGGCGCCGTAGATGTCGACGGCGGAGGTCTGCGGGCGGCCCTCGGCGGACTCGGGGGCGACGTAGGCCGGGGTGCCGACGAACTCGTGGGTGCGGGTCAGACCCGGGGAGTCCGCGAGGCGGGCGATGCCGAAGTCGGTGAGCATCGGCCGCATCTGGCCGCCGCTCTCGTCGAGCAGCACGTTGGCGGGCTTGAGGTCCCGGTGGACCACGCCGTCGGCGTGGCTGGCGGCGAGCGCGTCCGCGATCTGGGCGGTCAGCAGGCTCGCGGCGACGGGGCTGAACGGGCCGTTCTCGCGCAGGTACCGGTGCAGGTCCGGGCCGTCGATGAGGTCCATGACCAGGGCGAGCAGGTCGCCCTCGACGACGAGGTCGCGGGTGCGCACGATGTTGGGGTGCGTGAGCCGGAGCAGGACGGCGCGCTCGCGCAGGAAGCGCATGACGATGTCCGGGTCGTGGGCCAGCTCCTCCTTGAGGACCTTGATGGCCACGGTCTCGCCGGGGCGCCCGGCCACGGCCGCCTCCGCGCCGGCGGTCTCCCGCTGGTGGGCGCGCCAGACGGTGCCCGTCGCGCCGCGCCCGAGCGGCTCTTCGAGCAGGTACTTGCTGCCGACTGGCCGCACGTCTCGCGCTCCCCTGCTGTCGTCTGTCTCGTCGATATGTTTTCCGGCCCACTCTAGGGGGTGTCCCCGGGGTAGACGCCGAGCACCTGAGGTTGGTTGCCGCACATGTGTACGCAGGGTGATTTTCCCTGGGTATGCCGGAGGCGATTTTCCCGGGCTTCGCCGGTCACCCGCCCGGCCGGGGTGTGCGCCGGGGGCGCCTCGGCGGCGGGACGCGCCGGATCAAGATCAATTGTCGGCGGGCGCCGGGCGTGTTGTCCACGACAGGTGCGAGGATGCACCCGTACGGAACGGCACGGGACGGGAGCCCCGCCTTCCGGCAGACCTGACCGGACGACGCGTCCGTGCCGGGTGGGGGCGGTCGGGCAGCCATGCCCGCGGGTCCCTGCCGGGCGCACGCACCGCGCACCGCGCAGAAGGGACCGCTGACGGCGATGCAGATCCGGCTGACCGTCCTCGGGTCGCGCAGCGGCCACCAGACCGCGACCGGCCCCGCCCGTTGTGACGTGCTCGTCACCGCGCCCGCCGGCACCGCGCTGGCCGCGGTGGCCTCCGGGCTCGCGGCGACCGTCGGCGGCCCCGACACGGGCGGCACGGTCGTGCTGTACGCGGGATCCGAGCGGCTGGACCTCCAGCGGCGGGTGCTCGGCGAGCCGCCGCTGGTGGACGGTGCGGTACTGGCCCTGAACGCGCCCGTACCCGACGGCCTGCCCGAGGAGAGCCTCGGCGCGCCGCAGCTGCACGTCGTGGCCGGTCCGGACGCGGGCGGGGTGCACCTGCTGCACAGCGGCCGGATCTCGGTGGGGCGCTCCGCCGACGCGGACGTCCCGCTGGACGATCCGGACGTGTCCCGGCTGCACTGCGCGGTCACGGTGACGCCCGACGGCCGCGTGGCGGTGGCCGATCTCGGCTCGACGAACGGCACCACCCTGGACGGCGCCCCGGTGGGCCCGCGATCGGTGGCCCTGCCACCGGGCGCGCTGCTGCGGGTCGGCGAGTCCACCCTGCGCCTGGCCGCGGCGACGACCGCGGCCCCGCCCCGCCCGGTGACCCCGGACCTGGAGGGGCACCTCTCCCTCACCTCGGCGGCCGCGGGCCGGGCCGCGGGCCCCGAATCCGCCGGTACGGGCATGCCCTCGGCCGGGGTCCCTTCCCCCCGCTCCCCCGAGGGGCGGCCCGCGCCCCCCGCCGGCGGCGGGACGAACGGACCCGGCGACGGCGCGGGCGGCCGGGGCGCGGCCCGCCCCGCCGAGCCGCACGGGACGGGGTCACCCGCACCCGGAGCCGCCGGAGACCGGACGGACGGACGAGGTACGGACGGGCGCGGTACGGACGGGCGCGGTGCCGCAGCAGTTGACGGAGATTGGCCCGGCGGACGCGGGACGGACGGACGCGGGACGGACGGACGCGGGACCGCCGCCGACGGAGACCGGACCGACCCACGCGGGACGGACGGACGCGGGACCGCCGACGCCGACCGGACCGGCGGGCGCGGTACCGACCTGCGCGGCAGCGACCTGCGCGGCAGCGACCTGCGCGCCCCCGGCGGCGCACCGTACGCGCCCGCCGCGGCGCGACTCCCCGGCGGCGGTCCCGCCGAGGACGACGGGCGGTCGGCGGTGCGGCGCAAGGGGCTCGGGGCCTGGGCCCGGAAGTGGGTGCGCGGGGAAGAGGCCGCGCAGGCCCCGGCCGAGCCCGCGCCGCCCGCCACCCCGGCCGCGCCCGACGCCGACGACCCCGCCGCGCTGCTGCTGGCCGCGCTGGGCCCCACCGAGCGGCTGTGGTCCCGTACCCCCGGGCACCCCGCCGCCCTGGAGGTCGGACTCGGCGCCGGCAGCCGCGTGGCGCTGCGCTCCGTCGGGGCGCTCGGCGTCGCGGGCCCCCGCGCCCGGCTGGCCGGAGTCGCCCGCAACCTGGTCGCCCAGCTCGCCGGGCTGCACGCGCCCGCCCAGCTGGAGATCGTGCTCATCGCCGCCGACCGCGCCCGCGGCCTCGCCGACCGCCGCCGGGACTGGGGCTGGCTCGGCTGGCTGCCCCATGTGCGCCCCGCGCACGGCCAGGACTGCCGGCTGCTCCTCGCCTACGACCGCGACCAGGCGGCCGCGCGCACCGGCGAGCTGACCCGGCGCCTCGACGACAGCCCGCTCGGCACGCACTGGGCCGCCGCCGATCCCGAGCGGGTGCGTCACGCCGCGGCCGCGTACGAGGGCCCGTACACCCTCCTCGTGCTCGACGGCGATCCCGGCGCGGGCCCCCTGCGCGATGTCACCGGCCGTCTCGCCTCGCACGGCCCGGCCGCCGGGATCCACGTACTCGTCCTCGCCGAGGCCCCCGCCGCCACCCCCGCCTCGCCGGTCGCCGAGACCTACGAGAGCGCCTGCGCGAGCGCGCCCGCCTTCCGGGACTGCGGGGTGGTCGCCCTGCTCAGCGGGGACGTCGCCACCGCCGTACGGACCTTCGCGATCAGCGCCGGCCGGCCGGTGCCGTCCGGGGGCACCGCCACCGCGGACGCCGTCTCCGCCGCCTGGGCCGAGCGCTTCGCGCGGGCCCTGGCGCCGCTGCGCGCGGACGGCGGCGGCGCCGCCGAGCCGTACCGGCCGGCCGCCGCGACCCTGCCCGCCACCGCCCGGCTGCTGGACGAGCTGGGGCTCGCCCGGGCCACCCCGGCGTCCCTGATGGCCCGTTGGGCGGCCGCCACCGACCAGGGCCAGGACTCGGGCGGTCTCGCCGAGATCGTCCTGGGCAGCGGCCGGCGCGGACCCGTCGGCGCCGAACTGGTCCACGACGGCCCGCACCTGATCGTCGAGGGTCCCGCCGGGAGCGGCCGGACCGAGCTGCTGCGGTCGGTGGCGGCCTCGCTGTCGGCGGCCGCCCGGCCGGACCGGCTCGGGCTGCTCCTCCTCGACGGGGCGGGCGGCGAGCGCGGCGACGGGCTGCGGCCCTGTACCGAGCTCCCGCACGTCTCGGCCCACCTCGTGGCCTCCGACCCGGTGCGCATGCGCGAGTTCGCCCAGTCCCTCGGCGCGGAGCTCAAGCGCCGCGCCGAACTGCTGGACGGGACGTCGTTCGCGGACTGGCACGCCCGCCGCGAAGTCTCCGACCGTATGGTCGCGCCCCGCCGCCCCACCCCCGGCGAGCAGGGCGGCGACGTGGAGACGCAGCGCACGGGCACCCTCCGGCTGCGCGCGTCGGCGCTGCGCACCGATCCGGCCGGTCCGAGTCCGCTGCCGCGCCTGGTGGTGCTGGTCGACGACCTGGACGCACTCGTCGCCCCCGGGCTCGGCAGTACCGGCCGCCCCGCCGCCGGTTCGGTGGTGCGGGCCCTGGAGGCGGTGGCCCGGGACGGCGCCCGGCTGGGCGTCCACCTGGTGGCCGCCACCGCCCGCCCGGACCGCACGGCGCAGACCGGGCCGGCCCGGCTGGCCACCCTGCGCGTCGAGTTGGACGCCCCCGACCAGCCCGGACCGGGCCGGGGCCTGCTCCGGTACGCCGACGGGCGGACCGTGCCGTTCCAGGGCGGCCGGGTCACCGGCCGGATCCCCCGTACCGCGACACTGCGGCCGACGGTGGTCCCGGTGGAGTGGGAGCGGATGGGCGATCCGCCGGCCCGCCGGCCCGTGCGCGAGCTGGGCAACGGGCCGACCGACCTGGCCCTGCTCGCCAGCGCGCTGGACCGGGCCTCGCACCTGGTCTCGGCGACACCCGTCCGCTTCCCGTCGGCGCCCTGAGCAGCCCCGGACTGCCGCCCCCGGGGATCGAGGCGGTATTGCGGGGGCGCGCGGGTCGGCGTAGACCTGTGGTCCAGGACACACACCGGACGACACCGGGCACCACGCACCGGGCATCGGGGGCAGAGTCATGCGCGCGCACGGAACGAGGCGGACGACACCCACCTGGACGGCACTGGCGGCGGCGGGCGCGCTCGCGCTCACCGCGTGCGGGGGCGGCGGGGGCGCGGCGGAGCCGGATCCGCCGGGCGGCTCCCAGGCCGCGCCCCGGGTGCAGTTACCGAAGCTGACCGGGGAGAAGCTGGAGGTCGCGGCCGTCTGGACGGGCCCGGAGCAGGAGAACTTCACCAAGGTCCTCAAGGAGTTCGAGAAGCGGACGGGAGCCACCGTCACCTTCGTCCCCGCCCAGGATCCGATCGTCACCTTCCTCGGTACGAAGATCGCGGGCGGGGAGCCGCCGGACGTGGCACTGCTCCCGCAGGTGGGGGCGCTGGTCTCGGCGGTGCGCAACAAGTGGGTGCAGCCGGTGGGCCCGGAGGCTCAGGCCCAGCTCGACGCCAACTACTCGGCGGGTTGGAAATCGCTCGGCGCGGTCGAGGGCGCCCAGTACGGGGTCTACTACAAGGCCGCCAACAAGTCGCTGATCTGGTACAACGCGAAGGCCTTCGAGGCGGCGGGCGTCAAACCGCCGACGACCTGGAAGGAATTGCTGACCGCGGCCGACACCCTGTCCGCCTCCGGCACCCCGGCGGTCTCGGTGGCGGGCGCGGACGGCTGGACCCTCACCGACTGGTTCGAGAACGTCTACCTCTCCCAGGCGGGGCCGCAGAAGTACGACCAGCTGGCCCGGCACGAGATCAAGTGGACGGACGACAGCGTCAAGCAGGCGCTGACCACCCTGGGCGAGCTGTTCGGGCGCGGGGACTTCCTCGCCGGCGGGGCGAGCGGGGCGCTGTCCACGGAGTTCCCCAAGTCGGTGACGCAGACGTTCACCGGCGGGGACCGGCCGGCGGCCGCGATGGTCTTCGAAGGGGACTTCGTCGCGGTGAACATCGCGCAGACCGAGGCGAAGGTGGGCGAGGACGCGCTGGTCTTCCCCTTCCCGGCGGTCGGCGCCAAGGCGCCGGTCGTCTCGGGCGGTGACGTGGCGGTCGCGTTGAAGCCCTCCAAGGGCGCCCAGGCCCTGCTGACGTTCCTCGCCTCGCCGGACGCGGCGGAGATCCACGCCCGTGCGGGCGGCTTCCTCTCGCCCAACAAGGCGGTCGACCCGGCCGCCTATCCGAACGACATCCAGCGGGGCATCGCGAAGGCGCTGATCGCGGCGGGCGACGACTTCCGCTTCGACATGTCGGACCAGGCCCCGGCCGCCTTCGGCGGGACCCCGGGCGCGGGCGAGTGGAAGGCGCTCCAGGACTTCCTGGCGAACCCGTCGGACGTGGCGGGTGCCCAGGCGAAACTGGAGGCTGACGCCGCCCGGGCCTACGGGAACTGATCCCGTGCCGGCCCCCGCACCGGACTCCGCCCCCGCCGCCGTCCCCGTACCGGGGCGGGCGGCGGGCCCCGGGTCCCGTTCCGCTGCGCCCCCTGCCCCGGCCCCGGGTCCTGCGGCCCGTTCGCCGGAGGCCCGGCGTCGCCGGCTGATCGCGGCGGCGTTCCTCCTCCCGGCCCTCGTCCTGCTCGGCGCGCTCGTCGTGCAGCCGATCGGCTACTCCCTCTACCGCAGCTTCTTCGACCGCTCCGGCGACGTGTTCGTCGGCGCCGCCAACTACCGGCAGATCCTCTCGGACGACACCATCCGCACGGCTCTGCGCAACACGGCGCTGTGGGTGGTGCTGGCGCCGGCCGTGGCCACCGCCCTCGGCCTGATCTTCGCCGTGCTCACGGAACGGGTGCGCTGGGGCACGGCGTTCAAACTGCTCGTCTTCATGCCGATGGCCATCTCCATGCTGGCGGCGGGCATCATCTTCCGGCTCGTCTACGACCACGACCCCGACCGGGGCGTCGCCAACGCCGTCTGGGTCGGGGTGCACGACACCTTCGCCCAGTCCTCGGCCTTCCCCAAGGCGCGCCCCGGCCGCGACTCCCCGCTGGAGCCGTCCGAAGGAGGCGCGTTCGTCACCCGCGACCCCGTCCGCGCGGGCACCCCGGTCCTGCTGCCGCTGGTCGGGGTGGCCCCGGAGTCACTGCCCCCGGGGACCTCGACGGCGGCCGCCGCGGGAGCCGAGCCCGGCAAGGTCACCGGAACGGTGTGGCAGGACTTCACCCGGGGCGGGGGCGGCCGTACGAACGCGGTCGACGCCACCGAGCAGGGCTTCGCCGGGATGCGGGTCGAGGCGGTCAGGGACGGGCGGGTCGTGGACGCGGCGAGAGCGCGCGCCGACGGCACGTTCACACTGTCCGCGAGGGCCGACGGGGCGCGGCTGCGGCTGCCCGGGGCGAACTTCCGGGAGGCGTACGGAGGCGTCCAGTGGCTGGGCCCGGCGCTGGTGACCCCGGCGGTCATCGGGTCGTACGTGTGGATGTGGGCCGGCTTCGCGATGGTGCTGATCGGGGCCGGGCTGGCGGCGGTGCCGCGCGAGCTGCTGGAGGCGGCGCGCGTGGACGGGGCGAGCGAGTGGCAGGTGTTCCGGCGGGTGACCGTGCCGCTGCTGGCCCCCGTCCTCGTGGTCGTCCTGGTCACCCTCGTCATCAACGTCATGAAGGTCTTCGACCTGGTCTTCGTGATCGCGCCGGGCGCGGTCCAGGACGACGCGAACGTCCTCGCGCTCCAGCTGTACCGGACCTCCTTCGGCACGGACGCCGATCCGGGCCTGGGCAGCGCCATCGCGGTGCTGCTGCTGGTGCTGGTGGTCCCGGTGATGCTGGTGAACATCCGCCGGCTGCGGAAGGAGCGGTCCCGATGAACGGTTCCCCGAAGCCCGCCGGGACGCCCGCTTGGACGCCGGCCGGGACGACTGCCGACAAGCCCGCCGAGAGGCCGGCCGGGAACCCCGCGGGGAAGCCCTCGTGGGCGCAGCGCGCCGCGGGCGGCCTCGGAGGCGGGGTCCTGCGCCTCTTCCTGGCCGGGGCGGCGCTCTTCTGGCTGCTGCCCACCCTGGGCCTGCTCGTCTCCTCCTTCCTCTCCCCCGCCGACCTCAACGGGGGCGGCTGGTGGCAGGTGTTCACCGCGCCCGCGCGTCTGACGTCGGAGAACTACGAGCGGCTGCTGGCCGACGAGGCGATCACCGGCTCCCTGCTCAACACCGTGGCGATCGCCGTCCCGGCGACCCTGCTCGTCCTCGTCCTGGGCTCCTTCGCCGGATACGCCTTCGCCTGGCTGGAGTTCCCCGGCCGCGACGCGCTCTTCCTCGTCGTCGTCGGCCTGCTCGTGGTCCCGGTGCAGGTGGCACTGATCCCCGTCTCGGAACTGTTCGGCGCGGTCGGCCTGTTCGAGACCACCGCCGGGGTGGTGCTCTTCCACACCGCCTTCGGGCTGCCCTTCGCCGTGTTCCTGCTGCGCAACTTCTTCGCGGAGATCCCGCGCGAGCTGCTGGAGGCGGCCCGCCTCGACGGCGCGGGGGAACTGCGCCTGTTCGCCCGCGTGGTGCTGCCGCTGGGCGGCCCGGCGATCGCCTCCCTCGGCATCTTCCAGTTCCTGTGGGTGTGGAACGACATGCTGGTCGCCCTGGTCTTCGCCGATGCGGCGAACCCTCCGATCACGGTCGCGCTCCAGCAGCAGGTACGGCAGTTCGGGAACAACGTCGACGTCCTGGCACCGGGCGCGTTCCTGTCGATGGTGGTGCCGCTCGTCGTGTTCTTCGCCTTCCAGCGGCAGTTCGTCTCGGGGGTGATGGCCGGCGCGATCAAGTGACCGACGTGCGGCGGCGGCGCCGCGTAACCCGAATGCCGCACGGGGCGTAACCCGATCACCACGCCGGGGGTTCCTGGGCCACATGCCCGCCCGCCGACCCCTGGATGTGCCGTGCCCCGGTTCAGCGTCATCGTGCCCGCGTACAAGGTCCAGGCGTACCTCCGGGAGAGTCTGGACTCGGTCCTGACCCAGTCGTACCCGGATCTGGAACTGATCGCGGTCGACGACGCCTCCCCCGACGCCTGCGGTTCGATCATCGACGAGTACGCGGCCCGGGATCCGCGGGTCACCGCCGTGCACCTGGCGCACCACCTGGGACTGGGCCCGGCCCGCAACGCGGGCCTGGCCCGGGCCACCGGCGACTACCTGGTCTTCCTCGACGGCGACGACACCCTGACGCCGGGCGCGCTGCAGGCCGTCACCGACCGCCTGAAGGCCACCGGCTCACCCGACGTGCTGGTCTACGACTACGCCCGCGCCTTCTGGACGGGCGAGGTCGTGCGCAACCAGTTGTCGGGGCGGCTGTCGGAGGAGGGTCCGGCCAGCTTCCGGCTCGCCGACCGCCCGGCGCTGCTGGGCCTGCTGATGGTGGTGTGGAACAAGGCGTACCGGCGCGAGTACGCGGAGCGCGAGGGCCTGAGCTTCCCACCCGGCCTGTACGAGGACACTCCCTGGACGTACCCGGCCCTGCTGGCCGCGGAGTCCGTCGCCGTCCTGGACCGCGTCTGCGTCCACTACCGCCAGCGCCGCACGGGCTCGATCCTGACCACCCCCGGCCGACGCCACCTCGACGTGTTCGACCAGTACGACCGGGTCTTCGCCTACCTCGCGGGCCGCCCGGAGCTGGAGCGCTGGCGCCCCGCCGTGCACCGGCGGATGGCCGAGCACTTCTGCGCCCTGTACGCCGACCCGCGCCGCCTCCCGCGCGCCGGCCGGGCCGAGTTCTTCCGCCGGGCCTCCGCCCTGCTGCGCCGCTACCGGGCCCCGGGCGGCGGGAGCGCGCTGCCGTCGCCGCTGTCCCTGACCGACCGCCTCCGGCACACCCTGATGCGCCTGGGCACCCGGCGCACGTACCGGCTGCTGTCGCTGCTGCGCGCGGCCGGGACGGCGGCCGGGCGCGGGGCGACGGCCGTGGGGCGCGGACTGCGCGAGACGTCGCTGCGCCTGCACTACCGGATCCAGCGCCTGCTGCCGCTGCGCCCGGAGCTGGCGGTCTTCTCCGCGTACTGGCACGGCGGTTACGCCTGCAACCCGGCGGCGATCGAGGCGAAGCTGCGCGAACTGGCGCCCAGGATGCGGACGGCGTGGATCTGCGAACCCGCGCACGCCTCCACGCTCCCGAAGCAGACGACGGCGCTGCGGCCCGGCTCCGCGGCGTACTGGACGGCCCTGGCCCGGGCCACGTACCTGACCACGAACGTCAACTTCGACCGCGCGCTGGTCAAGCGCCGGGGCCAGGTCCTGCTCCAGACCCAGCACGGCACCCCGCTCAAGCGGGTCGGCCTCGACCTCCAGGACCGCCCGGCGGCGACCCCCACGACGGACTTCGCCGGGTTGCTGCGCGGCGCGGACCAGTGGGACTACCTGCTGTCCGCGAACCGGCACTCCACCCTGGTCTGGGAGAAGGCCCTCCCCTCGGCGTACACCACCCTCGAATACGGCTACCCCCGCAACGACGTCTTCCACCGCGCCGGCCGGACGGACGTGCGGGAGCTGCGCGAGCGCCTGGGCGTCCCGACGGGCTCCACGGCGATCCTCTACGCGCCCACGCACCGCGACTACCGGCGCAGCCGGCCGGACCACCTGGACTTCGAACGGGTACTGCGCGACCTCGGCCCCCGGTTCACGATCCTGGTCCGCACCCACCTCACGTACGCGGGCACCGGCGCTGCGCCCATCGACCACCCGCGGCTGATCGACGTCTCCGCACACCCGTCGGTGGAGGACCTCTGCCTGGCGTCGGACGCGCTGGTGACGGACTACTCGTCCCTGATGTTCGACTACGCGGTGCTCGACCGGCCCATCGTGATCCACGCGGACGACTGGGAGGCGTACGAGGCGGCCCGGGGGACGTACTTCGACCTGCGGTCCTGCCCGCCGGGAGCGATCGCCCGGACCGAGGACGAGCTGGTGGACATCTTCGCGACGGGGCACTGGCGGGGCTCGCGCTCGGCGCAGCTGCGCGCCGCGTTCCGCGGCCGGTTCTGCCCGTACGACGACGGGCACGCGGCGGAGCGGGTGGTCCGGCGCGTCTTCCTGGGCCAGTCCGCCCCGTTCCCGGCGATCCTCCCCCCGGAAAACCGCCACCCCTGCCCCTCTCCCACCGAAGCCACCCCACCCCCCGCCCCAACCCCCCTGACAACGTCCCCCTTCCCCTTCTAACCCCGCCGGCGTTCCAGCCCCGCCGGCGTTTGAGGCGCGGGTCCGGGCAGAGCCCGAATCAGCCCCGCCGACCCCCTCCAGCCCCGCCGGCGTTTGAGGCGCGGGGTCCGGGGCGGAGCCCCGCGAGGCCGAGCCGCAGGCTCACACGCTCCGCAGCCCCGCCACCACCGACCGCGCCAACTCGTCCAGATACCCCGCCGGGACGGCATCCCGCACGACGACCTGCCGCCAGTACAACGGCCCGATCGCCAGATCGAGCGCCCGCTCCGGCGACACCCCCGCCGCCAACTCCCCCCGCGCGACCGCCTCGCCGACGATCCCCTCCGCCAGCCGCCGCTGCCCGTCCAGCAGCGCCCCCCGCACCGCGTCCGCGATCTCCGGGTTCCGCGCCGCCTCGACCAGCAGGTCAGGGATCACCGCCGACGCCACCGGGTGCCCCAGCACGTGCGACATGACCTCCAGCAGGGCCCGTACGTCCCCGTACAGGGACCCCGTCGCCGGCACGGGCAGCCCGTCCGCCGCGAAGGCTGCCACCAGGTCGAGCACCAGGTGCAGCTTCGACTTCCAGCGCCGGTACACCGCCGTCTTGCCGACCCCGGCCCGGCGCGCGATGCCCTCGATGGACATCCGGGAGAACCCGACGGCGGCCAGTTCCGCGAGCACCGCGGCTCGGATCGCCTCGGTCACGTCCTCGCGCAGGACGGCCGCTCCGGCCGGAGCCCGCCGAGCGGCGGTAGGCGCGGGAGCGGCGGCGGACGTGGGAGCGGGGGCGGCGGAGTCCTGGGGCATGCACGGAGCATAGCCCCACCTTCGTGACGACGATACGGTTGCGTTCCGACGCACCGCCGCCTAACCTCGCGGTAGCGACGATACGGACCCGTCCCATCGCCAGCGACGCCCTGACCTCGACGTGACGACGGCACGCACCGGACCACCCCGGACCGCCGGCCACGCCCCGACCCCGGCGAAAGCGACCCTTGTGACCACCGCGACCGCACCCCAACCCGCAGCCCCCCAACCCCCCGCACCCCAATCCGCCACACCCCCGCCCGCGGCCCCTCCGCCCCCGGACCCGCCCTCCTCCGCCCACCTCGCGGAGCTCGCCGCCGCCCACGGCCTCACCCTGAGCGGCGCCCGCCCCACGCTCCCCCGCTACATCGCGCAGCTGTGGGGCCGCCGCCACTTCGTCACCGCGTACGCGACCGCCCGTATGCGGGCGCAGTACAGCACCGCGCGGCTCGGCCAGGTCTGGCACCTGGCGACCCCGCTGCTGAACGCCGCGGTCTACTACTTCGTCTTCGGCGTGGTCATGCGCGCCGGCCACCAGGTGCCCGACTACGTGCCGTTCCTGATCACCGGCGTGTTCGTGTGGGACTTCATCGGAAGCTCCGTCAACGCCGGCACCCGCTCCGTCCACAGCAACCGCGGTCTGGTCCGCGCGCTGCACTTCCCGCGCGCCGGCCTGCCGATCTCCGCCGTAGTCCAGCTCTTCCAGCAGCTGCTCGTCTCCATGGGCGCCCTGGCCGTCCTGCTGATCGCCCTCGGCCAGACCCCCGGCCCCGCCTGGCTGCTGGCCGTGCCCACCCTCCTCCTGACGGCCGTCTTCGCCGCCGGCTGCGCCATGGTCCTGGCCCGCGTCGGCAGCAGGAGCCCTGACGTCAGCCAGTTGATGCCGTTCGTCCTGCGCACCTGGATGTACTCCTCGGGCGTCATGTGGTCCATCGACACCCTGCTCACGACGGACCACCTGCCGCACTGGGTGTCCCTGGCCCTCAAGCTCAACCCGGCGGCCGTCTACATCGACCTGATGCGCTTCTCACTGATCGACAGCTTCCCCGCCCACGCGCTGCCGCAGCACGTCTGGTGGATCGCACTCGGCTGGGCGCTGCTCGCCGGGGCCGGCGGCTTCGTCTACTTCTGGAAGGCCGAGGAGGAGTACGGGCGTGGCTGACACCGAAACCAGGACCCCCACCGTGATCGCCGACGGCGTCCACGTCGTCTACCAGGTGCGGGGCGGCGGCCGCAGGGGCGGCGCCACCGCCGCCCTCAGCCGGATCTTCTCCCGCGGACCGGCCCCCGGCGTCAGCGAGGTGCACGCCGTCAAAGGCGTTACCTTCACCGCGTACAAGGGCGAGGCCATCGGCCTGATCGGCTCCAACGGCTCCGGGAAGTCCACTTTGCTGGCCGCCATCGCCGGCCTCCAACCGGTGGCCCGGGGCAGGATCTACTCGCAGGGCCGGCCGTCCCTGCTGGGCGTGAACGCCGCCCTGATGAACGAGCTGTCCGGCGAGCGCAATGTCGTGCTCGGCGGCCTCGCGATGGGGATGGCCAGGGAGCGGATCCGCGAGCGCTACCAGGACATCGTCGACTTCTCCGGCATCAACGAGAAGGGCGACTTCATCTCCCTGCCCATGCGTACCTACTCCTCCGGTATGGGCGCCCGGCTGCGGTTCTCCATCGCCGCCGCCAAGGACCACGACGTCCTGATGATCGACGAGGCCCTGGCCACCGGCGACGCGGCCTTCCAGCGCCGCAGCCAGGCCCGGATCGAAGAGCTGCGTGAACGCGCCGGCACCGTCTTCCTCGTGAGCCACGGCATCAACACGGTCCGCGAGACCTGCGACCGCGCGATCTGGCTGGAGTCGGGCGTACTGCGCATGGACGGCCCGTCCGAGGAGGTCTGCGCCGCGTACGAGGCCTCCACCCGCCGCTGAGTCGGCCCCCCGCGATCCGCGCCGGGCGGCGTCCGCGATACGGCGCCGGGCGCGCCCGGGGACGGCGAAGGCCCCGGCCCCCGGAACGTGCCGGGG
>NZ_JBHXRU010000044.1:0-29118 GCF_042716255.1 Streptomyces sp. NPDC058662
CCCCGCGTCACTGCGGGGTGCCGCCCTCGGTCTCTGTGCGGCGCGGTCGCTCGCCGGTCGGCGGCGGAGCGGTCCGGTCAGGCGCGCGCGTCGCCCCCGAGGTGGTGCACCCGGACCATGTTGGTGGTGCCGGGGACGCCGGGGGGCGAGCCGGCGGTGATGATCATCGTGTCGCCCTTGCCGTAGCGGCCGAGCTTGAGCAGCTCGGCGTCCACCAGGTCGACCATGGCGTCGGTGTTGTCCACGTGCGGGACCACGTACGAGTCGACGCCCCAGCTCAGCGTGAGCTGGTTGCGGGTGCCCTGGTCGGTGGTGAAGGCCAGGATCGGCTGGGACGCGCGGTAGCGCGAGAGCCGGCGGGCGGTGTCACCGGACTGGGTGAAGGCCACCAGGGACTTCGCGTCGAGGAAGTCCGCGATCTCGCACGCGGCGCGGGCGACGGCGCCGCCCTGCGTACGGGGCTTCTTGCCCGGGACCAGCGGCTGGAGGCCCTTGGAGAGGAGCTCCTCCTCGGCCGCCGTGACGATCTTCGACATCGTCTTGACGGTCTCGATCGGGTAGGCGCCGACCGAGGACTCGGCCGACAGCATGACCGCGTCCGCGCCGTCGAGGATGGCGTTGGCGACGTCGGACGCCTCCGCGCGCGTCGGGCGCGAGTTGGTGATCATCGACTCCATCATCTGGGTGGCGACGATCACGGGCTTGGCGTTGCGGCGGCACATCTCGATGAGCCGCTTCTGGACCATCGGGACCTTTTCGAGCGGGTACTCGACGGCCAGGTCGCCGCGCGCGACCATCACCGCGTCGAAGGCGTCGACGACGGCCTCCATGTTGGCGACGGCCTGCGGCTTCTCCACCTTGGCGATGACGGGGACCCGGCGGCCCACCTCGTCCATGACCTTGTGGACGTCCTTGACGTCGTCGGCGTCGCGCACGAAGGACAGCGCGACCATGTCGCAGCCCATCCGCAGGGCGAAGCGGAGGTCGTCGACGTCCTTCTCCGACAGGGCGGGGACGTTGACGGCGGCGCCCGGCAGGTTGATGCCCTTGTGGTCCGAGATGACCCCGCCCTCGATGACGATGGTCTTGACCCGGGAGCCCTCGACCTCGGTCACCCGGAGCTCGACGTTGCCGTCGTTGATCAGGATCTGGTCGCCCTTGGAGACGTCTCCGGGGAGGCCCTTGTAGGTGGTGCCGCAGATGGACTTGTCGCCCGGGACGTCTTCGGTGGTGATGGTGAACTCGTCACCGCGCACCAGCTCGACGGGACCCTCGGCGAAGGTCTCCAGACGGATCTTCGGACCCTGGAGGTCGGCGAGGACGCCGACGGCGCGCCCGGTGTCCTCGGAGACCTGCCGGACGCGGTCGTACCGCTCCTGGTGCTCTGCCTGGGATCCGTGGCTGAAGTTGAATCGGGCCACGTTCATACCTGCCTCGATGAGCGCTTTCAGCTGCTCATACGAGTCGACGGCGGGGCCCAGCGTGCAGACGATTTTGGAACGGCGCATGGAGCGGATCCTATCGGTTTGTTTCGTAGCGGAATATTCCGTCTGGCGGAAAGTCCAAAGTGACTACCGGGTAACCAGCGCGTAGGCCTGCGTCGCGATCTCCAGTTCCTCGTCCGTGGGGACCACGGCCACCGCCACGCGCGCGTGGTCCGGCGAGATCAGGCGCGGCTCGCCGGAGCGCGCCGCGTTCGCCTCCGGGTCCAGCGCCAGGCCCAGCCCGGCCAGGCCGTCGACCGCCGCGGCCCGGACCTGGTGGGCGTTCTCCCCCACACCGGCCGTGAAGGCGACCGCGTCCACCCGGCCCAGGACGGCGCAGTAGGCGCCGATGTACTTCTTCAGGCGGTGGACGTACGCGGCGAAGGCCGTCGCCGCCGCCTCGTCCCCCTCGCCCGCGCGCCGCAGTACCTCGCGCATGTCGTTGTCGCCGCACATGCCCAGCAGACCGCTCTTCTTGTTCAGGAGCGAATCGATCTCATCCACCGAGAGGCCGCCCACCCGCGCCAGGTGGAAGACGACCGCCGGATCGAGGTCGCCCGAGCGCGTGCCCATGACCAGGCCCTCCAGCGGGGTCAGGCCCATCGAGGTCTCCACGCACACCCCGCCGCGCACGGCGGAGGCCGAGGCGCCGTTGCCCAGGTGCAGCACGATCACGTTCACGTCCCCGACCGGCTTGCCGAGGAGCCCCGCCGTCGCCCGCGAGACGTACGCGTGGGAGGTGCCGTGGAAGCCGTACCGCCGGATGGCGTACTTCTCCGCCGTCGCCGCGTCGATCGCGTACCGCGCCGCGTACTCCGGCATCGTCGAGTGGAAGGCGGTGTCGAACACGGCGACCTGCGGGATGTCCCCGCGCAGCCCGCGCGCCACCTCGATGCCCGTCACGTTCGCCGGGTTGTGCAGCGGGGCCAGCGGCACCAGGCTGCGGATCTCGGCGAGCACCGCTTCGTCGATCACGACCGGCTCGGTGAACCTCGTCCCGCCGTGCACCACGCGGTGCCCGACGGCGGCCAGTTCGGGCGAGTCCAGGCCCAGGCCGTCGGCGGCGAGCTCCGCCGCTACGGCCTTGAGTGCCGCCTCGTGGTCGGCGATCGGCCCGAGCCGCTCGCGCCGGCCGACCGGGGCGCCCGCGCCGCCCGCGGCCACGAGCCGCTCGTGGACGAGCCGCGAGGTCTCCTCGCCGATGCGCTCCACGAGGCCGGCGGCCAGGCGCGACCGGTCCGCCATGTCGAGGAGCTGGTACTTGACCGACGAGGAGCCGGAGTTGAGGACGAGTACGCGCGATGCGGTCACGGTGGGGTCTTTCCTTGTCGCGGGCGGTGGGGAGGGGCGTGGGTCAGGCGGTGGCGGTGGGCGCCGGCGCCCCCTGCGCCTGGATCGCGGTGATGGCCACGGTGGTCACGATGTCCTGGACCAGGGCCCCGCGTGAGAGGTCGTTGACCGGCTTGCGCAGGCCCTGGAGCACCGGGCCGACCGCGACGGCGCCCGCCGACCGCTGCACGGCCTTGTACGTGTTGTTGCCGGTGTTGAGGTCCGGGAAGATCAGCACCGTGGCGCGGCCGGCCACCTCGGACCCCGGCAGCTTCGTGGCGGCGACCGAGGGCTCCACGGCCGCGTCGTACTGGATCGGGCCCTCGATCAGCAGGTCGGGGCGCCGCGCCCGGACGATCTCGGTGGCCTTGCGGACCTTGTCCACGTCCGCGCCCGAGCCCGAGGTGCCGGTCGAGTACGAGAGCATCGCGATCCGCGGCTCGACACCGAAGGCGGCGGCGGTGGCCGCCGACTGGACGGCGATGTCGGCGAGCTGCTCCGCGTTCGGGTCCGGGTTGACGGCGCAGTCCCCGTAGACGAGCACCCGGTCGGCCAGGCACATGAAGAAGACCGAGGAGACGATGGACGCCTCGGGCTTCGCCCTCCCGTCACCCGCCACCACCCCGCCTGACGCGCTGCGCGCGGCCGCGTTCGTCTTGATGATCTCGAAGGCCGGGCGGATGGTCGCGGCGGTGGAGTGCACCGAGCCCGAGACCATGCCGTCGGCCAGGCCCTCCTGGACCATCAGGGTGCCGAAGTAGTTGACGTCGGTGACCACGTCGCCGGCCAGCTCGACGGTCATCCCCTTGTGGGCGCGGGCCCGTGCGTAGTACGCGGAGAAGCGTTCCCGCAGCGGGGACGTCGCCGGGTCGATGAGCTGCGCGCCCGAGATGTCGACACCGAGGTCGGCGGCCTTCTTCAGGATCACCGGCTCCTCGCCCAGCAGGGTCAGGTCGCACACCCCCCGGCGCAGCACCACGTCCGCGGCGCGCAGCACCCGCTCCTCGGTGCCCTCGGGCAGGACGACACGGCGCCGCTCGGAGCGGGCGCGCTCCAGCAGCTCGTGCTCGAACATCATCGGGGTGACGCGCTCCGAGCGGGCCACCGACAGCAGGTCGCGCAGCTCGCCGGTGTCCACGTGCCGCTCGAAGAGGCCGAGCGCGGTCTCCAGCTTGCGCGGGGTCGCCGAGTTCAACCTGCTCTGCAGCGAGAAGAGTTCGGCCGCGGTCGGGAAGCTGTTGCCCGCCACCGACACCACCGGCGTGCCCGGGGCGAGCTTGGAGGCGAGCGTCAGGATGTCCGGGCCCGGCCGCTCGTTGAGCGTCAGCAGCACCCCGGCGATCGGCGGCGTGCCGGAGGTGTGCGCGGCCAGCGCGCCGATGACCAGGTCCGAGCGGTCCCCGGGGGTGACCACCAGGCAGCCGGGGGTCAGCGCGTTCAGGAAGTTGGGCAGCATGGCGCCGCCGAAGACGAAGTCCAGGGCGTCGCGAGCCAGCCCCGCGTCGTCGCCGAGGAGCACCTCGCCGCCGAGGGCACGGGTGATCTGGGCGACGGTGGGCGCCGAGAGCGACTTGTCGTCGGGCAGGACGTAGCAGGGCACGGGGAGGCGGGCGGCCAGGCGCTCGGCTATGGTGTCGCGGTCCTCCGGCGCGACCCGGTTGACCACCACCGCCGCCACGTGGCAGCCCAGGCTCTCGTACGCGCGGTAGGCGTTGCGGGTCTCGGCGCGCACCGCCTCCGCGGGGTGCTTCGTGCCGCCGACCACGGGCACCACGAGGGCGCCCAGCTCGTTGGCGATACGGGCGTTGAGCGCCAGCTCGTCGGGGAGGTTGGTGTCGGCGTAGTCGGTGCCGAGGACGAGTACGACGTCGTAGCCGCGGGCCACCCGGTGGAAGCGGTCGACGAGCTGGGAGACCAGCTCGTCGGTGCCCTTCTCCGCCAGGATGGCCGAGGCCTCCTGGTACTCCATGCCGTAGGCCGTCGCGGCGTCCTGGTCGATCCGGTAGCGCGCCTTGAGCAGGTCGAAGAGGCGGTCGGGCGAGTCGTGGAGCAGTGGACGGTAGACCCCGACCCGGCCCGTCTGCCGAGTGAGGAGCTCCATGATCCCCAGCTCGACGACCTGGCGGCCGTCCCCCCGCTCGATACCGGTCACGTACACGCTGCGCGTCACGCGTGCTCTCCGTCCCTCATCAGGTGCATGGTAAAAATCGGTGCCGCCCCCCACCGCGTGGCGAGCGGTCCTGCTGGTCTTGGCCCGGTTGGTACGGGCTTGCCCCCTTGACAGTACCTCCGGCGCTGGATAGGGCGCCCGACGGAAGAGGGGCCCTTCGGACGGGTCCGAAGGCCCTCGCGGAGGAGCGCCACAAAGCGCGGCGCACCCCCGGACCATGGAACAATCGGACACGCTTCATCAATACGCCCTTCATACGTACGGCTGTCCGCCCGCACGCGTACGGCCACGTACGACCAGGAGCAGGAGACACAGCACGATGCGTATCGGAGTTCTCACCGCAGGCGGCGACTGCCCGGGCCTCAACGCTGTCATCCGGTCGGTCGTACACCGGGCCCTGGTCGGCCACGGCGACGAGGTCATCGGTTTCGAGGACGGTTTCAAGGGCCTCCTCGACGGCAACTTCCGCCCGCTCGACATCAACGCGGTCAGCGGGATCCTGGCCCGGGGCGGCACGATCCTGGGCTCCGCCCGGATGGAGCGCGCCCGGCTGCACGAGGCCGCGGAGAACGCCCGGGAGCTGTCCCTGCGCTACGGCATCGACGCCATCATCCCGATCGGCGGCGAGGGCACGCTGACCGCCGCCCGGATGCTGTCGGACGCGGGGATGCCGGTGGTGGGCGTACCCAAGACCATCGACAACGACATCTCCTCCACCGACCGCACCTTCGGCTTCGACACCGCGGTCATGGTCGCCACCGAGGCCATCGACCGCCTGAAGACCACCGCCGAGTCGCACCAGCGCGTCATGGTGGTCGAGGTCATGGGCCGCCACGCCGGCTGGATCGCCCTGGAGTCCGGGATGGCCGGCGGCGCCCACGGCATCTGCCTCCCCGAGCGCCCCTTCGAGGTGGACGCCCTGGTGAAGATGGTCGAGGAACGCTTCGCGCGCGGCAAGAAGTTCGCCGTCATCTGCGTCGCCGAGGGCGCCCACCCGGCCGAGGGCTCCATGCCGTACGAGAAGGGCGCCATCGACCAGTACGGCCACGAGCGGTTCGCCGGCATCGGCAACCGCCTCGCGGTCGAGCTGGAGCGGCGGCTCGGCAGCGAGGCCCGCCCGGTCATCCTGGGCCACGTCCAGCGCGGCGGCACCCCGACCGCGTACGACCGCGTCCTCGCGACCCGCTTCGGCTGGCACGCCGTCGAGGCCGTCCACCGGGGCGACTTCGGCAATATGACCGCCCTGCGCGGCACCGATATCGTGATGGCCCCCCTGGCCTCGGCCGTCACCGAGCTGAAGACCGTCCCCGACGCACGCATGTACGAGGCCGAGTCGGTCTTCTGACCGGCCTCCGGCCGTGCCCCCGCGGGACGGCCCGGCGCTCCGTACGCGTCCTACGCCGCGCCGCCCGCGATGCTCCAGAAGCGGTCCACGATGTCCGTCAGGAACTCCCGCCCCGAGTCGCCGCTGCCCGCCTCGCCCTGGCCGCCGCCCCAGCTGAGGGTCGCCACCATCCGGGACTGGTACTCCCCGTGCAGCTGCTCCAGCACGCGCTCCAGGTGGGCCTTGGGGATCGGCAGCAGTTTGGAGAGCGGCTTCACGTACGCCTGCCAGCGGGTGGTCACCGCGCTGCGCAGGGTCTCCGCGAGCTCCTCCTGCTTGCCCGTGGCCGTCACGAACTGGGACAGCGTCAGGCCCAGCAGGGTGGCGAGCGCCGCGGACTGCCGCTCGTTGCCCCTCCAGCGCCCGGTGTCCTCCATCTTCTGGTACGCGTTCGCCTCCAGCCCGACGCGCCGGGACAGCTCCTCGACGGCGAGTCCACGGGCGATCCGGTGCTCCCGCAGCGTGACCGGCTCGGCGAGCAGCTCTCCGGGCGAGCACCACAGGACGCCCGCGAGAGCCGTGAGCTCCGTCGAGGAGGGTGATATCTCGCCACGCTCCCACGCCATCACGGTCTCGGGCGTGACGAGCAGGCCGTACTGGGCGCCGAGTCCGTAGGCGACATGACCGGGAGCCATGCCCAGGGCCGCGCGGAGACGACGCGCGGCGGGGGCATTGAAAGGTGGGCTGGAGTGCACACGGCACACGGTAGAAGTGGCCAGGCCTGTCCGCCTACAGACCAAACAAACAAGCCCATAACTCGTAGGAACGTCCTAGGGATCAGGGGGCTATATGCCGGGATTCTCGGCGACTGTCCGGTAATCGGTGCGCCGGGTGATCTCCTCGCATCGTACGGTTCCAGCCAAAACCCGCCCGCGCAAGACCTCCGACGCACCGCGACGCACCTGAACCGGCCGCCCCCGCGGTCCGTGATCCAGAGGGGGCCCTCGCACACGGGGGTAGCGAGGGCCCCGCGTCCTACTGCTGCGGCCGGAACCACACCGTCGCCAGCGGCGGCAGGGTCATCCGCAGGCTCGCCGGCCGGCCCTGCGCCGGAACCGGCTCCGGGCGCAGCGGTTGCGCGTGGTGCACCCCGCTGCCGCCGTAGACGTGGTGGTCGGTGTTGAGGACCTCCCGCCACATCGGGACCTCCTCGGGGACCCCGAGCCGGTACCCGTGCCGGACCACCGGCGAGAAGTTCGACACCGCCAGCAGCTGCGAGCCGTCCTGCGCGTACCGCAGGAACGCGAACACGTTGTCCTCCGCGGCGTCCGCCTCCACCCAGGCGAAGCCCTCCGGCACGGTGTCCCGCTCCCACAGGGCCGGCGCCTGCGCGTACGTGCGGTTCAGGTCGCCGACCAGCCTGCGCACCCCCTGGTGGTCGGCCGCCGCCGGGTAGGCCGGGTCCAGCAGCCACCAGTCCGGGCCGTGCGCCTCCGACCACTCCGCGCCCTGGGCGAACTCCTGGCCCATGAAGAGGAGCTGCTTGCCGGGATGGGCCCACATGAAGCCCAGGTAGGCCCGGTGCGAGGCCCGGCGCTGCCACCAGTCCTCCCCGGGCATCCTCGACACCAGCGAGCCCTTGCCGTGCACCACCTCGTCGTGCGAGATCGGCAGCACGTAGTTCTCACTGAACGCGTAGATCATCCCGAAGGTCATGTCGTGGTGGTGGTACTTGCGGTGCACCGGCTCCTTCGACATGTAGCGCAGCGTGTCGTGCATCCAGCCCATGTTCCACTTCAGGCCGAAGCCGAGCCCGCCCGCGTCCGTCGGCCGGGTCACGCCGTCCCACGCGGTGGACTCCTCCGCGATGGTCACCACGCCCGGGCAGCGCCGGTACACGGTGGCGTTCATCTCCTGGAGCAGGGCCACCGCGTCCGGGTTCTCCCGGCCGCCGTGCTCGTTCGGCGCCCACTCGCCCTCGCGGCGCGAGTAGTCGAGGTAGAGCATCGAGGCCACCGCGTCCACGCGCAGCCCGTCCACGTGGAACTCCTCGCACCAGTACACGGCGTTGGCGACGAGGAAGTTGCGGACCTCCTTGCGGCCGTAGTCGAACTCCAGGGTCCCCCAGTCCGGGTGCGCGGCCCGCCTCGGGTCGTGGTGCTCGTACAGCGGACGGCCGTCGAACTCGGCGAGGGCCCACTCGTCGCGCGGGAAGTGCGCCGGCACCCAGTCGACGATCACGCCGATCCCGGCTTGGTGCAGGGCGTCCACGAGGCAGCGGAAGTCGTCCGGGGTGCCCATCCGCGAGGTCGGCGCGTAGTAGCCGGTGACCTGGTAGCCCCACGACCCGCCGAAGGGGTGCTCGGCGACCGGCATCAGCTCCACGTGAGTGAAGCCCAGCTCCCGCACGTACGCCGGGAGCTGCTCCGCCAGCTGCCGGTACGAGAGCCCGGGCCGCCAGGACGCCAGGTGGACCTCGTACACCGAGAAGGGGGCCTGGTGCGGGGGCCTGGCTCCGCGCCCGGCCATCCAGTCCTGGTCCTGCCACTCGTACGAGGAGGCCGTGACCACCGAGGCGGTCGCGGGCGGGACCTCCGCCGCGCGGGCCATCGGGTCGGCGCGCAGCGTGTGGCCGCCGTCGGGCCTCGCGATGTCGTACTTGTACAGGGTGCCCGCGCCGACGCCGGGCAGGAACAGCTCCCACACCCCGGTCGATCCGAGCGAGCGCATCGGGTACGCCACCGCGTCCCAGTAGGAGAAGTCCCCGCAGACCCGGACCCCCTGGGCGTTCGGCGCCCAGACGGTGAACCGGGTGCCGGCCACGCCCTGGTGCTCCATCGGCTCGGAGCCGAGCGCCTTCCACAGCTGCTCGTGGCGCCCCTCGCCGATCAGGTGCAGGTCCAGGTCGCCGAGGGCGGGGAGGAACCGGTAGGGGTCGTGGACCTCCACCTCGGTCCCCTCGTACGCCACCAGCAGCCGGTAGTCGGGCACCCCGGCGACCGGCAGCAGCCCGGAGAACAGCCCGTCGCCGTCGTCGTGGAGCTCGGCCCGCAGCCCCTTGGCGAGGACGGTGACCGCCTTGGCGTGCGGGCGCAGCACGCGGAAGACCACCCCGCCGCGGTCGGTGCGCGCGCCCAGTACGGAGTGCGGGTCGTGGTGGCGGCCCTCCAGCAGCCGGGCCCGGTCCGAGGCCCCCAGCGCCGGCGCCTGCCGGACCCCGTGCGCGGGCGCCCTGCGGGCGCGCGGTGCCTGGGCTCTGCGTTCCGCCGCGGCGGGCGCGGCGGGCGCCGCGCCGTCCGGGGCCGGGACCGGGGCCGGGGAGGACGCGGTGGTGGAGGGGGACTGACGAGCGGCGCTCACGTGGGCGGCCTCCTAGGCGGCTGCGGGCGGGGATGGGGGGACGTGGAGGGGGAGAGGCCTTCACCGGGGGAGGCCCCCGGACCGGCGCCCTGCCCCGGAGCGGGACCCTGGCCGAGCCCGGTGCCGAGACCGGCGCCGAGCCCCGTCCCGAGCCCGGTGCTCGTCCGGTGGGACCGCGACGGGCGGGTGCCGGGCGGCGGGCCGGGCGCGGTCCGGCCGAAGCTCCGGTCCGCGCCGGCGGCGAGCCGCCGGATCGCGGCCATCGGGACGTGCAGCCAGTCGGGGCGGTGCCGGAACTCGTAGCGGGCCTCGTACACCGCCTTGTCGGTCTCGTACGCGCGCAGCAGTACGGGGTCCTCGCGCGGGTCCCGGCCCGTCGTACGGGCGTAGCCCTCGCAGAACGCGGCCCGGCAGCTGTCGGCCCACGCCGGGGCGAAGGGGCGGTGCGAGCGGGCGGCGTAGTCGAACGAGCGCAGTATCCCGGCGATGTCCCGGACCGCCGGCTCCGGTCGGCGCCGGTCGGCCAGCGGCCGGGCCGGCTCGCCCTCGAAGTCGATCAGGGACCAGCCGCCGTCCACCGTGCGCAGGGTCTGGCCCAGATGCAGGTCCCCGTGGATCCGCTGGGCCGACACCCCCACGCCCCGCGAGGCGGCCAGCGCGTCGAAGGCCCCCCGCAGCCCCGCTTCGTAGGGCCGCAGCGCCGCGACCTCCCGGGCGGTGGCGGCGAGGCGCGCCGTCATCCCGGCGGCGAGCCGCGCGGTCTGCTCCGGGCCGAGCGCGACGGTGGGCAGCGCCCCGGCCAGCGCGCTGTGCACCTCGGCGGTGGCCCGGCCCAGCGCGTGCGCCTCGGCGGTGAAGTCGGCCCCGGCGCCGAGGCGGCGCAGCGCGAGCTGCCAGCCGTCGTCGGAGCCGCGCAGGTAGGGCTGGAGGACGCCCAGCGTGAGCGGCTCGCTGCCGGGCAGCTCCGCCTCGTACCAGGCGACGGGCGCCGGGACCCGGGCGCAGCCGGCCGCCGCGAGGGCTCTGGGCAGTTCCAGATCCGGATTGACCCCGGGGCCGACCCGCCGGAACACCTTGAGAATGAACGAATCTCCGTAGATGAGGGACGAGTTGGTCTGCTCCCCGGACAGCGGGCGCGGCGCGAGCCCGGCCGGTACCGAGACGCCCGGATCCCGGTCGAAGCGCAGCGGCCCGAGAGCGCCGGGCGAGCGCAGCCGCTCCAGGAGCATGGCCGCGAGCCGGGGGTCGCCCAGCGCCTCGTACACGGCGCGGCCGGCGTACGGACCGGTCTCGGCGTGGCCGATCAGCGCCGGCGCGAGGCCGGGCGGCAGTGACGGGCGCATGCCCAGCAGCAGTTGGTAGCAGTCCCCGTCCACATCGAGGAGCAGGTGCAGCAGACCGGGCGAGGAGCCCGGTGGCAGCAGTTCGGCCGCCGATACGGTGCCGAGCCTGCTGATGGCCCGTCCCTTGCCCGCGAACCAGCGCTGCGCGGGCAGCCAGGCCCGCAGCATGGGTTCGAGTGCGCCGACCCCGGCGACCGGGTCGGCCGTCAGCCGGCTTCGGGCGGATGCAGCCTCCGACATGGCGTCGCGTCCTTTCCCCGGGCCGTCACAGAATGCGCAGATTGTCCCGGAAGTGCGGCAGTTGCTTCTCCGGTAAGTGCGAGTGTCGGGTCAGATGATCCGTACAGGGCGGGCGATTGACCCATTCGCGTGCTGCCCGCCCCGTACCCGGCCGACCGCTAGTCGGCGGCGCGCTGCTCCGTGCGCAGTCGGAACCAGTAGAAGCCGTGTCCCGCCAGGGTCAGCAGGTACGGCCATTCGCCGATCGGCGGGAAGCGCACGTCACCCGTGAGCTCCACCGGGACCCGCCCGTTGAACGACCGCAGATCCAGCTCGGTGGGCTGCGCGAAGCGCGAGAAGTTGTGCACGCACAGCACCAGGTCGTCCCCGAACTCGCGCAGGAACGCGAGAACCGCCGGGTTGGACGAGGGCAGTTCGGTGTACGAGCCGAGTCCGAAGGCGGGGTTCGCCTTGCGGATCTCGATCAGCCGGCGGGTCCAGTGCAGCAGCGAGGAGGGCGACGCCATGGCCGCCTCGACGTTGGTGACCTGGTACCCGTAGACCGGGTCCATGATGGCCGGCAGGTTCAGCCTGCCCGGATCGCAGGAGGAGAAACCGGCGTTGCGGTCCGGGGTCCACTGCATCGGGGTGCGGACGCCGTCCCGGTCGCCGAGCCAGATGTTGTCGCCCATGCCGATCTCGTCGCCGTAGTAGAGGATCGGCGAGCCGGGCAGGGAGAGCAGGAGCGCGGTGAACAGCTCGATCTGGTTGCGGTCGTTGTCCAGGAGCGGGGCGAGCCGGCGCCGGATGCCGATGTTGGCCCGCATCCGAGGGTCCTTGGCGTACTCGGCGTACATGTAGTCGCGCTCTTCGTCCGTGACCATTTCGAGGGTCAGCTCGTCGTGGTTGCGCAGGAAGATGCCCCACTGGCAGCGGTCCGGGATCGCCGGGGTCTTGGCCAGGATCTCGGAGACCGGGTAGCGGGACTCCCTCCGGACGGCCATGAAGATGCGCGGCATGACGGGGAAGTGGAACGCCATGTGGCACTCGTCCCCGCCCTTCGCGTAGTCCCCGAAGTAGTCGACGACGTCCTCGGGCCACTGGTTGGCCTCGGCGAGCAGCACGGTGTCCGGGTAGTGCGCGTCGATCTCGGCGCGGACCCGCTTGAGGAGGGTGTGGGTGCGCGGCAGGTTCTCGCAGTTGGTGCCCTCCTCCGCGTAGAGGTAGGGCACGGCGTCGAGGCGGAAGCCGTCGATGCCGAGGTCCAGCCAGAAGCGCAGCGCGGAGACGATCTCCTCGACCACGGCCGGGTTCTCGTAGTTCAGGTCCGGCTGGTGCGAGAAGAAGCGGTGCCAGTAGTACTGCTTGCGTACCGGGTCGTACGTCCAGTTGGAGGTCTCGGTGTCGACGAAGATGATGCGGGCGTCCTGGTACTGCTTGTCGTTGTCCGCCCACATGTAGTAGTCGCCGTACGGTCCGTCCGGATCCTTGCGGGACTGCTGGAACCACTCGTGCTGGTCGCTCGTGTGGTTCATGACGAAGTCGATGATCACTCGCATGCCGCGGGTGTGCGCGGCGTCCACGAACTCCACGAAGTCGGCGAGGTCGCCGAACTCGGGAAGCACCGAGGTGTAGTCGGAGACGTCGTAGCCCCCGTCACGCAGGGGTGAGGCGAAGAAGGGCGGCAGCCAGAGGCAGTCGACACCGAGCCACTGGAGGTAGTCCAGCTTGGCGGTGAGGCCCTGGAGGTCCCCCACGCCGTCGCCGTTGCTGTCGTGGAAGGAGCGGACGAGGACCTCGTAGAAGACGGCCCGTTTGAACCAGTCGGGATCGCGGTCCTTGGCTGGGGTGTCCTCGAAGGTGTCGGGGACGGGATCGTTGATCATCATGTGGTGGGTGACCCTCCGGTGGGCGGGGACGGTCGCAGAGCGGCCAGCACGTGCGCGGGCGTACGGCCCGGCTCTAGGCGCACGTAGTTCGCCCTGCCCCAGTGATAGGTCTCGCCGGTGAGCTCGTCGCGCACCGCGAGGGACCCGTGCCAGTCGAGGCCGAGTACCGGCATGTCCAACGAGACCGTGGCCTCCTGGGTGTGGTGCGGATCGAGGTTGACGACCACCAGTACGGAATTGGCTCCGGCGTGCTTCGAATAGGCGATCACTTGTTCGTTGTCGGTCGAGTGGAAGTGGATGTCCCGCAGCTGCTGGAGGGCCGGGTTGCGCCGGCGCATCCGGTTCAGGGCGGTGATGAGCGGGGCGATGGAGCGGCCCTCGCGCTCGGCGGCGGCCCAGTCCCGTGGCCGGAACTCGTACTTCTCCGAGTTCAGGTACTCCTCGCTGCCCTCCCGCGCCGGGGTGTTCTCGCAGAGTTCGTAGCCGGCGTAGACACCCCAGGTGGGGGAGAGGGTCGCCGCGAGCACCGCCCGCACCTCGAACGCGGGTCGCCCGCCGTGCTGGAGGTACGCGTGGAGGATGTCGGGTGTGTTGACGAAGAAATTCGGCCGCATGACGGAGGCCGAGCGGGTGTCGGCGAGCTCGGTCAGGTACTCGGTCAGCTCGGCCTTGGTGTTGCGCCAGGTGAAGTACGTGTACGACTGCTGGAAGCCGACGGCGGCCAGCGCGCGCATCATCGCGGGGCGGGTGAAGGCCTCCGCCAGGAAGATCACATCGGGGTCGGACTTGTTGATGTCCGCGATCACCTTCTGCCAGAAGACGACAGGCTTGGTATGCGGATTGTCGACCCGGAAGATGCGGACGCCGCGGTCCATCCAGAACCGCAGGATCCGGCACGTCTCCTCGACGATGCCGGCCATGTCGGTGTCGAAGTGCACCGGGTAGATGTCCTGGTACTTCTTCGGCGGGTTCTCGGCGTACGCGATGGTCCCGTCGGCCCGGTGGCGGAACCACTCCGGGTGCTTCTCCACCCACGGGTGGTCGGGGGAGCACTGGAGGGCGAAGTCCAGCGCGATCTCCAGCCGCAGCTCGCGGGCGCGGGCCACGAAGGCGTCGAAGTCCTCGATCGTGCCGAGATCGGGGTGGACGGCGTCGTGGCCGCCCTCGGTGGAGCCGATCGCCCAGGGCACTCCCGGGTCCCAACTCCCGGCGCTGAGCGTGTTGTTGGGGCCCTTGCGATAGGTGCTGCCGATGGGGTGGACGGGCGGCAGGTACACCACGTCGAAGCCCATGGCGGCAATCGCGGGCAGCCGTTCGGCGGCGGTCCGGAAGGTCCCGCTGACGGGCACCTCGCCGGGCTCGACCACCGCCCCCTCCGAGCGCGGGAACATCTCGTACCAGGAGCCGAAGAGGGCCCGCTTGCGCTCGACCAGCAGCGGCAGCGGCTTGGCGGCGGTGACCAGCTCCCGGTAGGGGCGCCGCGCGAGGGCGGCGTCCACGGCGGGGTCGAGGGCGGCGGCGTACCGCTCGGCGGCGGGCCGGTCCTCGTCCCGCAGGATGTCTGCCGCGGCCAGCACGGCCTCGCGGCCGTCGCGCTTGGTGATCCGGGCGGCGGCCCGGGCGTGGAGCTCGGCCCCCTCCAGCAGCACCAGCCAGGTGTCGATCCCGGCGGGGATCTTGATCGCGGCATGGGCCCGCCAGGTGGCGACCGGGTCGCTCCACGCCTCGACGGTGTACGTCCACCTCCCCTCGGTGTCGGCGGACACCCGCGCCCCCCACCGGTCGGTACCGGGGGCCAGCTCGCGCAGCGGCACGGGGGGCCGCAGCCGCCCGCTCGGATCTCGGAGGACGACATGGGCTGCGACGGCGTCGTGCCCCTCGCGGAAGACGGTGGCCGAGATCTCGAAGACCTCGTCCACGACCGCCTTGGCGGGTCTGGCGCCGCAGTCGACGGCGGGGCGGACGTCCAGCACGGGAATGCGACCGATCATGATGGGATCACCTGGGGGCAGTTCGCAGGGCTCGGTGACAACAGGCCAGCCGGTATCGCGGCTGGTAGTGCACGCTCTGTTCGCTCTGTTTCTAGCCGCTCAAGGGACGGCTGGGCTGCGGGCATGGCCGCTCCTGTCCGCGTTCACTCGGGTGGCGGGGAGAGGGAGGTGCGGGTGCGCCGTGCGTGTACGACGTGTACCCGGGGCACCCTTCCCACTCTCGCGGCGCCCAATCCGCGCTCCCGGTCAACTACTCGTACGTAGGCAAACGCCCGCCACCGGGGCGCGGGACGGCGTCCGGCGGGGCCGCGGCACGCCGACCGGGAGCGCGGGGACGCGGGTGCGCGCGAGCGTCGTCCCGGCCGTCACGCGAGCCCCGTGCGTACCGTCTGCGGGGCGGGAATCCTGTCCGAGGGAGTACCGGTCCGTGGCGGCGGTGGAGTTGACCGGGACTCCGCCGAAGCGCCGCCGGGGCGGACGCCCCGGCCCCGGCCCGCCCGGGGCGCCATGGCCGGGAGCGGCGGTCGTCGCTAGCCTTCCGGGGGTGATGCGCGGGTGCACAGCGTGGTGCGGCCGCTCCGATCCGTAATCCCCTGCGAAGGTGGAACACGTGAAGGCTATCCGTCGATTCACCGTGCGCCCCGTCCTTCCCGAGCCTCTGCTGCCGCTCACCGACCTCGCGCGCAACCTGCGCTGGTCGTGGCACGCGGAGACCCGCGAACTCTTCCAATCCGTCGACCCCGAGGGCTGGCAGGCCGCCGGCGGCGACCCCGTCCGGCTGCTCGGCTCCGTGTCCGCGACCCGGCTCGCGGAACTGGCCGCGGACCGCCGCTTCCTGCGCCGGCTCGCCGCGGCCGCCGCCGACCTCGATGACTACGTCCACGGCGAGAGGTGGTACCAGGGACAGGAGTCCGCGGTGGCCCCGCCCGCCGCGATCGCCTATTTCTCGCCCGAGTTCGGGGTCACCGCCGCCCTGCCCCAGTACTCCGGCGGCCTCGGCATCCTCGCCGGGGACCACCTGAAAGCCGCCAGCGACCTGGGAGTCCCGCTCGTCGGCGTGGGACTCCTCTACCGGCACGGCTACTTCCGCCAGTCGCTCTCCCGCGACGGCTGGCAGCAGGAGCACTACCCCGTGCTGGACCCCAACGAGCTCCCCCTCGACCTGGTGCGCCAGGAGGACGGGACCCCGGCCCGCGTCACCCTCACCCTCCCCGGCGGGCGGGCCCTGCACGCCCACATCTGGCAGGCCCGGGTGGGGCGGGTGCCACTGCTGCTCCTCGACTCCGACGTCGAGGACAACGACACCGCCGCCCGCGAGGTGACCGACCGCCTCTACGGCGGCGGCAGCGACCACCGGCTGCTCCAGGAGATGCTCCTGGGCATCGGCGGCGTCCGCGCGGTCCGGCTGTACTGCGCGCTCACCGGCCATCCCGAGCCGGAGGTCTTCCACACCAACGAGGGCCACGCCGGCTTCCTCGGGCTGGAGCGCATAAGGGAACTGGAGCGCGAGCGGGGACTGGGCTTCGACGCCGCGGTCGAGGCGGTGCGCGCCGGCACCGTCTTCACCACCCACACCCCCGTCCCGGCCGGGATCGACCGGTTCGAGCGGTCCCTGGTGGCCCGGCACTTCGGGGAGGGCGGGGAGCTGGCCGGCGTACCCGTCGAGCGGATCCTCGAACTGGGCGCGGAGTCCTATCCCGGGGGCGATCCCGGGGTGTTCAACATGGCGGTGATGGGGCTGCGCCTGGCCCAGCGGGCCAACGGGGTGTCCACCCTGCACGGCTCGGTCAGCCGGGAGATGTTCGCCGGCCTGTGGCCGGGATTCGACCCGGCCGACGTGCCGATCACCTCCGTGACGAACGGGGTGCACGCCCCGACCTGGGTGGCCCCCGAGGTGGTCCGGCTCGGAGCCCGGCAGATCGGCTCCAACCGGACCGAGGACGCCCTCTCGGTGGGCGGCTCCCCCCGCTGGGACGCGGTCGCGGACATCCCGGACCAGGACGTCTGGGACCTGCGGAGGGTGCTGCGGGAGCAGCTGGTCCAGGAGGTACGGGACCGGCTGCGGGCCTCGTGGCGCCAGCGCGGCGCAGCCGAGGCCGAACTGGGCTGGGTGGACTCGGTGCTCGACCCGGACGTGCTCACCATCGGCTTCGCCCGGCGCGTGCCCTCGTACAAGCGGCTCACGCTGATGCTGCGCGACCCGGAGCGGCTGCGCGGCCTGCTGCTGGACCCGGACCGCCCCGTGCAGATCGTGGTCGCGGGCAAGGCGCACCCGGCCGACGACGGCGGGAAGCGGCTCGTGCAGGAGCTGGTGCGGTTCGCGGACGACCCGCGGGTGCGGCACCGGATCGTCTTCCTGCCCGACTACGGCATGGCCATGGCGCAGAAGCTCTACCCCGGCTGCGACGTCTGGCTGAACAACCCGCTGCGGCCCCTGGAGGCCTGCGGTACCAGCGGGATGAAGGCCGCGCTGAACGGCTGCCTCAACCTGTCCGTGCTGGACGGGTGGTGGGACGAGTGGTTCGAGCCGGACTTCGGCTGGGCCATCCCGACCGCCGACGGGCTCGGCGCGGACGAGGACCGACGCGACCAGCTGGAGGCCAACGCCCTGTACGAACTGATCGAGGGGCGGGTCGCGCCCCGTTTCTACGACCGGGCCGGGCGCGCCGGGCTGCCGGTGCGGTGGATCGAGATGGTCCGGCGCACGCTGGTGTCGCTGGGGCCGAAGGTGCTGGCGGGGCGGATGGTGCGCGAGTACGTGGAGCGGCTCTACACGCCGGCCGCCCTCGCCCACCGGGCGCTGGACGCCGAGGCCGCGCGGGACCTGGCCTGGTGGAAGGGGCGGGTCCGGGCGGCCTGGCCCCGGGTCGCCGTGGAGCACGTGGAGGCGCTGGCCGCCGCGCCCGTGAACGGAACCGCCGAGCTGGGAGCCACGCTCACCCTCCGGGTGCGGGTCTCGCTGGAGACCCTGACGCACGAGGACGTGGAGGTGCAGGTCGTCGCCGGACGGGTCGACGCGCAGGACGTGATCCGGGACGGCCGGAGCTTCCCGCTCAAGCCGGCCGCGGGCCCCGACCTGGAGGGGCGCTGGGTGTACGAGGGCCCGCTCGCCCTCGACCGCACGGGCCCCTTCGGCTACACCGTGCGGATCCTCCCGTCGCATCCGCTGCTCGCGACCCCGGCCGAACTGGGCCTGGTCGCCGGACCCCTGGACTCCGAGACGGGAGGCGGCGTCCTCCTGCGGTGACCGCCCCGCCGGACCGGGGCCCGCGCCGGGGCGGCCGCCGGCCCCGGCCCGGCAGGGCGTACGGGACCCGGCCGGGCGTACGGGACCCGGTGGCGCGGGGTCCGCGGCCGGGGCCCCGCGCCGCCCCGCACCGCCCCGCGCCGGCCGCCCCGGGCCGGCCGCCCCGCACGGGTGAACCTTCGAACGTGTTGCGCATGCCGAATCGTTTCGGCAGGGCGGTCCGCTCCTACGCTGCCCGCGGGTGCCGCCCGACTCGGCATCCGCGGAACCCGAGGAACGGACCCCACCCATGCGTCTTCGCACCACCACCGCCGTGTTCGCCGGAGCCCTCGCGCTCGTCCTGCCCACCGCCGGTCCGTCCGCGGCCGACGACGGGCGCGACCGCGACCTGGGCCGGATCCAGTACCGGTTCGTCGACGGGGAGGGTCGGGAGCGCGGCGCGCAGATCCGGCCCGCGGGCCAGGACACGTGCTACCTGCTGACGGGCGCCTCGGAGCGGCGGCCCACCGTCGAGGTGCGGAACGAGACGCGGTCGCGGGCGCTGCTCTTCCGCGACCGCGGCTGCGGCGGCCCTGCGCAGAGGGTGCTGGAACCGGGTGAGTCGGCGCGGGGCCTGAGGGTCGTCGCGGTCTTCCTCAGGCCGGCCGGGCACGAGCACGGGGGCCGCCCCGGAAGGGGCGAGGGCGGTCAGGGCGACGGCGGTTGGGACGGGCGCGAGGAGCAGGGCCGCCCCGGCGGCGAGGGCGGTCAGGAGGACGGCGGCCGGGACTGGGAGGGGCGCGAGGACGAGGGCGGCGGCGAGGGCGGTCAGGGCGACGGCGGTTGGGACGGGCGCGAGGAGCAGAACCGCCCCGACGGCGCCAGCGACGCCGGCGCCGCGGACGAGGCCGACGCGACCCCGGACGGGGCCCAAGCCGACGAGCGGGCCGGCGGGGCAGGCGGCGGGGGAGCCGCCGGAGACCTGCTCTCGCGGATCCTCCGCTCGTTCGGCTGACCCGCGGCTCGGCTCCGGCCGCCGCCGCCGCGGCCCGGCTCCGGAAACCGGGCGGGCCTTCCGGACGCTTCCGGCCGGAAATGGAACAGGGCCGCCCGGGGAGGTTTCCTCCCGGGCGGCCCCGTGGTCGAGATGGTTCAGCCGTGGTTCACGATCGGCCCGTCAGGGTCAGAAGGTGAGCTTCCAGCTGTTGATGTAGCCGGTGTCCAGGCTGGCGAGGTCCGCGACGCGGAGCTTCCAGACACCCGCGGCCACCTCGGCGGAGGCGTTCACGGTGAAGGACTGGACGATGTTGTCCGCGCTGCCGCCGGAGCGGTTGCGCAGGTTGTAGACGGTGCCGTCGGGGGCGACCAGGTCGACCCGGAGGTCACCGACGTAGGTGTGGACGATGTTCACGTCCACCTTGAGGGCGCTGGACGCGTTCCCCGTGCGGTTCACGGTGATCGGGGAGTCCACCGTCGCGTTGTCGGCGATCTGGTAGTCGGTGGTGTTCTCGAAGACGCTCGGCTGTGTGGTGCCGACCGTCCAGGTGAACGCCGCCGTGCCGGTCTGGTTCGCCGAGTCGGTCACCGTGACGGTCACGTTGGACGTGCCCGCGGTGGAGGCCGTGCCCGAGATCAG
This sequence comes from Streptomyces sp. NPDC058662, assembly GCF_042716255.1. Lineage (NCBI taxonomy): Bacteria > Bacillati > Actinomycetota > Actinomycetes > Kitasatosporales > Streptomycetaceae > Streptomyces > Streptomyces sp. NPDC058662. The sequence goes on from NZ_JBHXRU010000044.1 coordinate 19,972, forward strand.
GCCGTTGGAGGAGTTGATCGACAGCCCGGCCGGCAGCCCGGTCGCCGCGTAGCTCAGCGCGCCGGCGTTGCTGCTGCTGGCCTGGATCTGCAGGCTGACGGCGCTGCCCGTGGCGGTGTTCTGGTTGCCCGGGTTGGTGACGCTCACGCCGACGGGGATGCGGGCGCCGACGGCGACGCCGGCCCAGGCGTTGGCCGCGTTGTTGTACGTGACCGAGCCCTGGCCGTACAGGTCGGCGGCCGCCTGCAGGGTGGCCGTACGGGCCGCCGCGTAGTTGGTGTTCGACTTGAAGTAGCCCACGGTCAGCGCGCGGAACCAGATCTTGGACGCGGCGTCGCGGCCGATCGCGGCGACGGGCAGGCCGTCCGCGGTCGGGGAGTCGTAGCTGACGCCGTTGACGACCTTGGCGCCCGAGCCCTCGGAGGCCAGGTAGTACCAGTGGTTGGCCGGACCCGAGGAGTAGTGGACGTCGATGGAGCCGATGCCCGAGTACCAGCTGTCCTTGGAGGAGCCGTCCCGGCTGGGCTTGTCCATGTAGCGCAGCGGGGTGCCGTTGCCGCGGATGTCGATCTTCTCGCCGACCAGGTAGTCGCCGACGTCCTGCGGGTTGTTGGCGTAGAACTCGACGGCCGCGGCCATGATGTCCGAGGTCGCCTCGTTCAGGCCGCCGGGCTCGCCGCTGTAGGTCATGTTGCCGGTGACCGACGTCAGGCCGTGGGTCATCTCGTGCGCGGCCACGTCGGTGGACGTGAGCGGCTTGGCGTTGCCGTCGCCGTCGCCGTACGTCATGCAGAAGCAGGAGTCCTGCCAGAACGCGTTCACGTAGTTGTTGCCGTAGTGGACGCGGGTGTACGGGGAGACCCCGTCGTTGCGCAGGCCGTTGCGGCCGTGCACGTTCTTGTAGTAGTCCCACGTCACCTGCGCGCCGTAGTGCGCGTCGGCGGCGGCGGTCTCCAGGTTGGCCGGCAGGCCGTTGCCCCACGTGTCGTCCGGGCCGGAGAAGAGCGTGCCGGTGCCGGAGGTGCCGCGGTTGAGGTTGTACGTCTTGTGGCTGCCGCGGGCGGCGTCGGTCAGGGTCCAGTTGCTGCCCGACTGCGAGGTCCCCAGCGTCACCTGGCCGCTGTACATGGTGTTGCCGGTGCCGGTCTCGACGGCCTGCCACTCGGTGATCTTGGCGCCCGTCCTGGCGTCGGTCACCACGTGCAGCTCGTTCGGCGTGCCGTCGTGCTGGAGGCCGCCGACGACGGTCTCGAACGCGAGGACCGGTACGCCGTCGGCCGCCCAGATCACCTTGCGGGCGCCCTTGGAGGCCTTGAGCTCCTTCGAGCCCTCGGCGCCGGCGGCGGCGACGGCCTGGCTCTCGGCCGCGGCCGGGGTGACCGTCGCGTTGGTGTCGGCGACCTTGATCTCGTGGTTGGTCGCCTTGGTGACGCTCTTGGTGACGCCGTCCTTGGCGTGCACGGTGAGGTCGCCGCCGAGTACGGGCAGACCGTCGTAGGTGCGCTCGTACGAGGTGTGCGTGGTGCCGTCCGCGTCCTTGACCACGTCGCGGACCACGAGCTTCTCGCCGCTTCCGAGGCCGAGGGCCCTGGCCGCCTGGGCGGTGGTCGAGTTGGCGGCGGCAAGGAGCGTCGCACGCTCCGAGGCGCTGAGTTCGATGTTCGCCGCGCCCGGATTGGGCTGGGCGGCCGTGCGGGCCTGTGACGCGGTGGCGTCGGCGGTCGCGGTGCCGGTCTGTATGCCTACGGCGAGCAGGGCTGCCGCGGCCACGAGCGCGCCGGCCGCAGTGGCACGCCGCTGGGGGGTGGCTCTCAACGCAGACTCCTTCTGCAAGGGGGGTTCCGGACGGCTGGGTGGGCCTCCGGGCAGATCAGGGCTGGTGCGAGGAACGGTCGAAGAGTGCCACTTGGGCGATGCGATGTCAGGGCCGCGTCAAAAGGTTGGCTGGAAACGGTTCGTTGTCCGAAGTGACGTATCCGGTATCCGGACCATTCACCTTCGTGTGCGAAAAGGACGTCCAGTATTCGGAACACCTGATACCGGTTGCTAACGCTTGGGCAACAAGAGGTCTCGTTGACGCAAACGGCATTTGGCGAACGGGTGTTTGTCGTACTGTTTCCCGGTGCGACAGATGTCCGAGGCCAGGGGAAGCCCGGGACACTCGCCGCTGCCATAGACCACGTGCCAGGGGGGCCCATGAGGCATGTCCATTTTCCTGCGCAAAGAGTGGCCAGGACGGCCCATGAGGCCACTGGCTCCGCACGGCGCCGCGGCGACAAGGCCCGCTGGTACCTGCCCGCCGCCGTCGGCGCCGACTTCCTCGGCGCCGCCGTGCCCGTCGGCCTCGTCTTCGAGGCCGCGCAGCAGGTCCGGCCGCTGTACTGCGCCCTCGGCGCCGCCCTGGCGTGGACCGGGACACAGGCGCTGCGCCGACGCTACGCGACCCGGGTGCTCGGCGAGTCCCGCGGCGTGCTGCCGGTCCTCCACGACTGGCTGATTCTCATCGGTGTGCTCGCGGTCGCCCGGGTGGTGACCGAGGAGAACACCCCCCGGCTCGCCGCCCTCGGGGCCCTGCTGCCCGCCCTGCTCATCACCGTCGCCTGCCACAAGCTCACCTACCGCCACCTCTCGGCCGCCCGCCGCGAGGCGCAGGCGGTCACCCGGGTCCTGGTCGTCGGCGAACCCGACGCCGCCGAGGACGTCATCGCCCACCTCGCCGCGCGCACCGACCACCCCTACGTGGTGGTCGGCGTGGTCCCGGTGGGCGCCGGACCGCTCACCAGCGGCATCCCCGTCGCGGCCCGGCTGGGCGCGGCCTCCCCGCAGGCCCCGCACGGCGACTCCCAGGCGGTGCTCGGCGCCGTCCGCAGCCACCACGCCGACCTGGTGCTGGTCGCCCCCGGCGCCCGCATCGCGGGGGAGCGGCTGCGCCGCGTCGCCTGGGCCCTGCACGACGCCGGGCTGGAACTCGCCGTCTTCCCCGGCCTGGTCGAGGTCTCCGTCAAGCGGCTGGAGACGCTCTCCGCGGGCGGGCTCGCCATGCTGAGGGTCCTGCCGCCGGTCAGCCGGGGCGTGCAGACCGTGCTCAAGTCCGCCCTGGACCGGGTGGGGGCGGGCATCGGCCTGATCCTGCTCGCGCCGTTCTTCCTCGGGATCGTCCTCGCCATCCGGCTCGGCTCCCGCGGCCCCGCCTTCTACCGGCAGCGGCGCATCGGCCGCGACGGGGCCCCGTTCGTCATGTGGAAGTTCCGCACGATGGTCGTGGACGCCGACGCCCGCAAGGCGGAGCTGAGCGGGGCCAACGAGAACGACGGCCTCATGTTCAAGATCCGCCGCGACCCCCGGGTGACCCGGGTCGGCAGGCTGCTGCGCCGCACCTCGCTGGACGAACTGCCCCAGCTCATCAACGTGCTCACCGGCCACATGTCCCTCGTCGGCCCGCGCCCGCCGCTCCCGGAGGAGGTGGCCGAGTACGACGAGGTCGAGCTGCGCCGGCTCACCGTCCGACCGGGCATGACCGGGCTGTGGCAGATCAGCGGCCGCTCGGACCTGTCATGGGACGAAACGATTCAGCTCGATCTGCAGTACGTCGACAACTGGTCCTTCACCAGTGACGTCGACGTGATGGGCCGTACGCTCCGCGCCGTCGTCGACGGCCGCGGAGCGTACTGAGGGGCTCCCGGGTGAGATCAGCCCTGCTCGCGCCACCAGCGGTACGTGGCAGCGATGCCGTCCCGCAGCCCGACGGCCGGCTTCCAGCCGAGGGAGGTCAGCCGGCCGACGTCCAGCAGCTTGCGCGGGGTCCCGTCCGGCTTGGACGTGTCCCAGGCGAGGCGCCCGCGGAAGCCGGTCACCTCGGCGACCGTCTCGGCCAGTTCGCGGATCGTGAGGTCCTCGCCGCAGCCGATGTTGACGGGCTCGTCCCCGTCGTACGTGCCCAGCAGCACCACGCAGGCGGCGGCCAGGTCGTCCACGTGCAGGAACTCCCGGCGCGGGGTGCCGGAACCCCACAGGGTGACCTCCTCGCGCCCCTCGGCCGCGGCCTCGTGGAAGCGCCGGATCAGGGCCGGCAGGACGTGCGAGGACTCCAGGTCGAAGTTGTCGCCCGGGCCGTAGAGGTTCGTCGGCATCGCCGAGATGTACGAGGCCCCGTACTGCTTGCGGTACGACTGGACCTGGACGATGCCGGCGATCTTCGCGAGGGCGTAGGCCTCGTTGGTGGGCTCCAGCGGACCGGTCAGCAGGGCGTCCTCGCTGATCGGCTGCGGGGCCAGCTTGGGGTAGATGCAGGAGGAGCCCAGGAACAGCAGGCGGTCCACACCGGCGGCGTGCGCGCCGGCGATGACGCTGAGCTGGATCTTGAGGTTGTCCTCCAGGAACTGCACCGGGTAGGTGCTGTTGGCCATGATCCCGCCGACCTTGGCGGCGGCCAGCACGACGGCGTCCGGTCGGACGTCCCGGAGGTAGGCCCCCGTCGCCCCGGCGTCGCGCAGGTCGAGGTCGGCGCGGCCCCGGGTGAGCACCTCGTGGCCGTCGGCGGTCAGCCGGCGGGCGACCGCGGACCCCACGAGGCCGCGGTGGCCCGCGACGAAGACGCGGGCGTTCGGGGGCAGGAGCGGCAGCGAACTTGTCATACCGCCGATGATGCCAGTCCGCTCCCGCGGGGGTGGCGGCAGTCCGCGACCCGGGACCGGTCGCCGGTCCGGGCGCCGGCCGCGGAATCCGCCGCAAAGGCGGCCGGACCGGGCGTGTACGGTACCCATCCGGCCCGCGGTACCCGTCCGGCCCCGGGCTCCGGCCCGCGACCGCGCGTCCCCCGGCCGGGGCCCGCCGGCCTCCGGGCCCGACCCGCGCACCCCGTGCCGTACGGCACGGCCCCGACCCCGAGGCACCGCCTCGCCCCGCTCCTCAGCACCCACCGCAACGATTCCCAGGGGGACCCCACATGGGCAAGACCGCACTGATCACCGGCGTCACCGGGCAGGACGGCTCGTACCTTTCCGAGCTCCTGCTCTCCAAGGGCTACACGGTGCACGGTCTGGTGCGGCGGTCCTCCAGTTTCAACACGGAGCGCATCGACCACATCTACCAGGACCCGCAGGCCCCCGACCGGTCCTTCGTCCTGCACCACGCCGACCTGTCCGACGGCGTCGCGCTGGTGAACCTGCTCCGCGACATACGCCCCGACGAGGTCTACAACCTCGGCGCCCAGTCCCACGTCCGCGTCTCCTTCGACGCTCCGCTCTACACGGGCGACGTGACCGGCCTCGGCGCGCTGCGGCTGCTGGAGGCCATCCGGGCCAGCGGTGTCGACACCCGCATCTACCAGGCCTCGTCCTCCGAGATGTTCGGGGCCACCCCGCCCCCGCAGAACGAGGGCACCCCGTTCCACCCGCGCAGCCCGTACGGCGCCGCCAAGGTCTTCGCGTACTGGACCACGGTGAACTACCGCGAGGCGTACGACATGTACGCCGTCAACGGGATCCTCTTCAACCACGAGTCCCCGCGCCGCGGCGAGACCTTCGTGACGCGCAAGATCACCCGCGCGGTGGCCCGGATCAAGGCCGGCCTCCAGGAGAACCTGTACCTGGGCAACCTGGACGCCGTGCGCGACTGGGGCTACGCCCCGGAGTACGTGGACGCCATGTGGCGGATGCTCCAGCAGGACGAGGCCACCGACTACGTGGTCGCCACCGGCGTGGCCGCCACCGTCCGCGAGTTCGTGGAGGCCTCCTTCACGCACGCCGGCCTCGACTGGAACGAGCACGTGCGCTACGACGCCAAGTACGAGCGCCCCAGCGAGGTCGACGCCCTCATCGGCGACGCCTCGAAGGCCAATGAGCTGCTCGGCTGGAAGCCGACCGTCCTCGTGGCGGATCTGGCCAAGATCATGGTCGACGCCGACATCCGCCTGGTCGAGGACCAACTGGCGGGCGCTTCGGTCCGCATCGACCGCTGAGGCCTTATATTTCCCCTACGCTTTGCCGTGTTCCGGCCATGGCCGCAGGTCTCTGCGGCCGTGACCGGGGTAAACCTGCCGTATGTCCGAAGTGCACCCTCCATGCTGAACCCTGTTGATTCCAAGTTGGTATGCAATGGGTCAAGTGAGGTGACCGGGCCCTCGCGTGAGCCCTAGTCTGCGCCAGTACATATGGCTGTTCGGATAGTTCCAGCCATCAAACCGGGCGATTGCCCTGGGGGGCTCATGCGTAGATCCAGAGGGCTGACTGCTGCCCTCGTCCTGTCACTGGCCGGCGCCGGCACCGGCATAGGCCTGGTGCTGATGCCCCAGGCGTCCGCCATCACGCAGCCGGTGGCCTTCACGGCCGACCAGCTGCCCACGTGGCAGCCGAACGGCATCGTCTGGGCGATGGCCCAGGCGAACGGCACCGTCTTCGCCGCCGGCACCTTCTCCGCCGTCAACCCGCCCGAGGGCAGCGCTTCCGGCAGCGAGCAGGAGGCCGTGAACTTCGTGGCGCTCGACGCCGCGACGGGCGCCCCCACCTCCTGCAAGCTCGCCTTCACGATCGGCGACGGCACCGCGACGGTGCGCTCGCTGGTCGTCTCGAAGGACGGGAAGACGCTGTACGCGGGCGGCTACTTCGGCGCCGTCAACGGCACGCCGGTCTCCAGCGTCGCCGCGATCGACATCGCGACCTGCGCGCCCAAGGCCGCGTTCCACCCGAGCTTCCCCGCCACCGTGCGCGCGCTCGCGGTCACCGACGACACCCTCTACGCGGCCGGCGACTTCGGATCCGTGGAGGGCGAGACCCGTGAGCGGTTCGCCGCGGTCGACGCCACCTCCGGCGCCCTGAAGCCCTTCGTCGCCAACGCCGACGAGCCGGGCCGCGCCATCGAGGTCACCCCGGACGGCAAGAACGTGCTGCTGGGCGGTGACTTCTTCAGCGTCAACGGCAGCAACTCGCACGCGCTGGCCGTGGTCAACGCCACCACCGGCGCGATCACCAAGACGTACAGCAACATCCCGTCGAACTCGGTCGTCAAGGACATCTCCACCGACGCCACCGGCTTCTACACGGGCAATGAGGGCTCCGGCGGCGGCGTCTTCGACGGCCGCATCGGCCTGCGCCTCACCGACTTCACCGAGAAGTGGCGCGACCGCTGCCTCGGCGCCACGCAGTTCGTCCTGCCGTACGACGGAGTGCTCTACAGCTCCTCGCACGCGCACGACTGCAAGACGGAGCAGGAGTTCTCCGACGGCAAGCGGCACTTCCTGCTGGCCCAGCCGACCGACCACACCGGCGCCGCCCCCGCGCCCGTGGACGGCTTCGTGCGCGGCCCGGGCAAGCTCGGCTGGCACCCCACCGCCAACGACGGCCTCGGCGAGGGCATCGGCCCGCGCGTCATGGCCGTGGCGGAGAAGAACGACGTCAAGTACATGTGGGTCGGCGGTGAGTTCACCCTCATCAACGGCAAGCCGCAGCAGGCGCTGACCCGCTTCGGCTCCACCGGCGACGTCGGCGCGCCGACGACCCCGGTGGCCAGCGCCGCCAGCGTCAAGCCCGGCGCGGTCCAGGTCCGCTGGCGCACCAGCTACGACCAGGACGACAGCAAGCTGACGTACCGCGTCTACCGCAACGGCTCCGCCACCCCGATCGCCTCGGTCACCGCGGACTCCCTGGAGTGGCGCCGTCCGCAGGCCTCCTGGAACGACACCACGGCCAAGGCCGGCCAGTCGTACACCTACCGGGTCGCCGCGACCGACGCCGCCGGCAACACCAGCGCCCTGTCGGCCGCCGTCTCGGTGACCGTCCCGACCGCGGCCCAGGCGTACCCGAACCAGGTCCGCACCGACGGCGCGGAGCTGTACTGGCGCTACGACGACACCGTCAGCCCGTACGTCGCCGACTCCTCGAACAGCGGCAACACCAGCGGTGTCCAGCTGAACGCCCCGGCCATGCGCCAGACGCCGGGCGCCGTCTCCGGAACCAGCACCGCGATGGGCTTCAACGGGACCAGCCAGCAGGTCTACAGCGACCACCGCCAGACGGTCGGCAGCTCGTACACCATCGAGACCTGGTTCAAGACGAACACCACCCGCGGCGGCAAGCTGGTCGGCTTCGGTGACAACACCGAACGCAACAGCAACCGCTACGACAAGCACATCTACATGACGAACACGGGCCGCCTGGTCTTCGGCGTGAACCCGGGCTCGATCAAGACCGTCTCCACCGGTCTGTTCGACACCTACAACGACAACAAGTGGCACCACGTGGTCGCCAGCCAGGGCCCCGGCGGCATGGCCCTGTACGTCGACGGGCAGCTCAAGGGCACGCAGAACGTGACGGCCAGCGAGCAGTACGCCGGCTTCTGGCACGTCGGCGGCGACCAGCTCAGCCTCTGGCCGACCCGTCCGACGTCCAACTTCTTCGCCGGCCAGATCGACGAGACGGCGATCTACCCGACGGTGCTCACGGCGGCCCAGATCAAGAACCACTTCGACCTGGCCAAGGCGCCCACGGACACGGTCTCCAAGGTCAGCGCGACCGAGGACACCTACATCAACCAGGGCGCCCCGAGCACCGCGAACGGCGCGGCCACCTCGCTGGCCGTGCGCGGCACCTCCCTGTACGAGACGTACCTGCGCTTCACCCTCCCGGCCGCCCCGGCCGGACAGGTCCTGAAGTCCGCCTCGCTCCAGGTCAAGACCACGACGCAGGTGGGTGCCGGCACCGCCGACACCGTGTCCGTGGTCCCGGTCACCGGCACCTGGAGCGGCGCCGGTACGACCTACAACACCAAGCCCACCCTCGGCACCACCCCGCTCGGCAGCATCGCGGGCGTGCCGGACGGTTCGGCGATCCACTCCGTGGAGCTGGACACCGCCGCGGTCTCCGCGGTGCTGGGCAGCAGCTACAGCATGGGTCTGACGAGCACGGGCACCGACCCGCTGTGGATCTGGTCCTCGGAGGCCGCGGCCGCCGACGCCGCGCCGCAGCTGGTGCTCACCTTCGGCGCGAAGTAGCCGTCAGCACCCAGTGACCGCCTGACGGCGTGGGGGGGCCCGCGGCCCCCCGCCCGGGCCCCCCCCCCCCCGGGCGCCCGGCCCCCCCCGGGATGGCGCCCCCCCGCCCCGCCGCCCCCCGCGGGCGGCGCCCGCGGGTCCCGCAGGGGCGTCCGCCGTGC
>NZ_JBHXRU010000044.1:29128-50981 GCF_042716255.1 Streptomyces sp. NPDC058662
TGGGAGGCCGCGGCGGCCGAGGCCGGGCGGAAGATGGTGTTCACCTTGGGCGCGAAGTTGCCGTAAGCACCGAGTGACCGCATGACGGCGTGGGGGGCCCGGCTCCACCAGGCCGGGCCCCGCACCCCTGTCCCACCCAGTAAGTACGGGAGCCATCCGATGTACCGACGCTCCGCAGCGGCCGCTGTTCTGCTGACCGCCGCCCTCACGCTGACCGCCTGCAGTTCCGGCGGGAAGGACTCCGGCGCGGAGGCGAAGGCGAAGCCCCCGGCTTCGTCGCCGGCCCCCGATCCGGCGGACACCCCCGCCGAGGCGGGGCAGGCCCCCGCGCCCGAGGCCCAGCCCTCGGGTCCGGTCCTGCCCGACCCGCAGCTGACCCCGAAGACGGGCAGCTTCACGCCGCAGGAGAAGAAGTACCTCAGCGGCCGGGTCCCCGAGAAGATGGACCCCGCGGCCGTCCTGCAGACGGGGCAGGAGGCCTGCCAGCGGGTGGCGCGCACCGCGAAGCGGGACAAGGACGCGGCCACCGGGGCCGTCATCACCGGGGAGATCACCGGCGCGAAGGACGCGATCACGCATCTGTGCCCGGAGCAGAAGCCGATCCTCGCGGCCGCGGAGAAGGGCTTCCCCGAAGGCCCCCGCACCTCCCCGGCCGCAGGCACCTACCGGGCGCTGACCCAGGCCGCGGACTGCACCTGGGAGGCGAAGGGGAAGGACGGCACGCCCCTGTCCTCCGGCCCCGAGAAGCCGGTCAAGGCCGGCGACAGGATCACGGCGACGATCCCGGCGGGCACCGCGGAGTTCAACTCCTCGGGCTGCTACGCCTGGATCCCGGCCTAGGCCGGCGGCGCCCGGCCGGCAACACGCCGCCCCGCAACGCCCCGAGAGCCCCCGGCCCGCGCCGGGGGCTCTCGCGTCGCCGGACCCAAGTCCGGGCCCCGGACGTTTCCTTGGCGGGAGCCGGGGTAGCCGCGTGACCGAAGCACGACACCGACACCGACCTCCGGAGGCGAGTCCTATGAACGGTCTTGGCGGCTGCATCGGCCTGATCGTGGTGGGGGCGATCCTCACCTTCGCCACCGACTGGGAGATGAAGAGCGTCGACCTCGACCTGGTCGGACTGATCATGATGGCGGTGGGCGGCATCGGCCTCGCCGTGTACACGAGCGTCCTCAAGCGCCGCCGCACCGCCGGGGCCGCCATCCCGGTCGTGGAGGAGCGCCGCCGGGACGTCATCTGACGCTCCGTCCGACGGCCCGGGGCAGCCGCTCAGCGGCGCCGGGCGCTCTCGTACACCGGCAGCAGGGTGTCCAGGACCGCACCCATCGAGAAGGAGTCCGCGGCCAGTTTCTGGGCCGCCCGCGACGCGGCGCCGTTGGCTGCCGGGTCCAGCAGGGACAGCACCGCCGCCGCCACGCCCGCCGAGCCGGGATCGACCGCGTGCCCCGCTCCCGCGGCCGCGATGTCCCGTGCCAGGCCGTTGGAGTGCGTCACCACCGACGGGACGCCGACCGCGAGCGCCTCCAGCACCGACATCGGGAACGGCTCGTCCACCGACGGCAGTACGTACACGTGCGCGCGGCGCAGTTCCGCCAGGACCTCGGCCCCGGACAGCGCTCCCGGCACCGTGAACCGGTCCGCCAGGCCCAGCTCCGCGATCCGGGCGCGCACGGCCGCCGCTTCGCCCTCGTCCGGGCCCGCGACCACGAAGTGCGCGTCCGGGTGCGCGGCGAGGACGGCCGGGGCCGCGTCCACGAAGTCCACCGGCCGCTTGCGGGCCTGCAGGCGCGCCGAGTACAGGATGCGCGGCGGGCCGCTCGGCGCGGGCCGCTCCTCCTGCGCCGGAGTGCCGTTGACCAGGCGCACCGCCCGCTCCAGCGGCGCGCCCACCACCGCCTCCAGGCCGCCCCGCTCGTGCGGGGTCAGGTACAGCACCGCGTCGGCTCCGCGCAGCAGCCGGCGTACCGCCACCGCGTCCAGCACCTTGGCCAGCGCCTTCGCGCTCGGATCGACCATCCCGTGGGTCTGCAGCACCAGCGGCTTCCCGGCGCGCAGCGCCGCCAGCGCCACCGGCAGGGTCACCAGGTCCCGCGCCAGGTGGACGTGGACGAGGTCCGCGTCGCGCACCAGCCGGCCCGCCGAGGCGAGCAGCGCCGGCGAGGTCATCCCGCTGAACCCGAGCGGCAGCAGCCGCCGCGCCGGGAACAGCTTGGCCGGAACGCCCTCGACCTCGGTGGGCCACGGATCGGGGAACCCCTCGCCCAACGCCAGCAGCCGCGCCTCGTGGCCGCGGGCCCGCAGCCCCTTCGCCAGGTTCAGCGCGACCCGGACCGGACCGCCGAAGGCGTGCGAGGGGGAGTGCAGCGTGACGGCGTGCAGGACTCTCACTTGGGCTCCTCCACCGGGCGGCGCCGCCCGTCCTGGGTCTGCAGGGTCAGTTCCGGCAGGTCCTTGTGCACGACGGCGCCCGCGCCCGCGACCGCGCAGCGGCCCACGGTCACCCCGGCCAGTACGGTGGCCCGCACCGCCACCCAGGCCCCGTCCTCGACGGTGATCGGCGCGTTGCGGTAGCGGAAGTCGGCGGCCCGGTGGTCGTGCGAACCGGTGCACAGCATGGCCTCCTGGGAGAGGCACACGTGCGAACCGATCGTCACCGGCTCCAGGTTCAGCAGCCAGGCGCCCTCGCCGATCCAGGTGTGGTCCCCGACCGTGAGCTTCCACGGCCACAGCACCCGCACCCTGTGCCGGATCAGCACTCCCTCGCCGATCCGCGCCCCGAACGCCCGCAGCAGGGACACCCGCAGCCGCGCCGGACAGAACCACCTCATGAACAGCGCGTTCATCGCGGCGAACCAGAGCGCCTGCGTCAGCAGCCCGCGCCCCTTGTCGTATCCGGCCAGCGTGAAGGCAGGAAGATCACGCACCAGTCGTCCCCCTCGGTCACCCCCGCGGGCGCCTCCCCGGGCGCCGCCAGGTCAGACTAGACTGCGCCCGGACCAGGCACATGGGGTGGGGGCGGCAGTGGCAACGGACATACGCAAGCCCACCGTCACGCCCACCCGGCACCCGGTCGAGGACGAGAACCACTGGGGCCGGGTCACCACCCCGCGCACCCTGCTCTCCCGGGCCCTGTCCGTCCCCCTCGCTCTCGGATTCACCGTCTTCCTGCCCCTCTTCGTCGCCGTCCAGTCCGGCGCCGGGGCCCACGACGCGGCCTTCTGGCTCCAGCTCCTGCTCACCATGTACGCGGGGGCCCGGCTGTCCGCGATGGTGCTCACCAGCCGCCGCAAGCTGCTCCAGGGCTCCTTCTGGCTCTTCGTGTACATGGCCATGGGCGTGGCCCCGCTCGCCCAGGCGGTCCTGGGGCAGGTCCCGACCCCCGTGGTGGGTCCCCGCTCCGACCTCACCGCCGCCATCGGCCTGGTGCTGCTCGGCTGCGCCCTCTTCGACGTCGGCGTCCTGCTCGCCCGCCACCGGCCCGCCGGCCGCGCGGGCGGCTCCCAGCGGGAGTCCAGGCCGGTCATGGCGCACCGCCGCCGCCTCCAGCTGCTGACGGCCCTCTCCTTCGCGTGCAGCGCGGCCTTCGTCATGAAGCTGGGCGGTCCGGCCGTCTTCTTCTCCAGCCGCCAGGAGATCATCGCGGGCATCGAGGAGGCCGGCGTCTCCAACGGCGACGGCCAGGCCGGCCAGGCGCTGCTGCGCGGCTTCGGCACGGTTCCGGCGCTGCTCGCGCTACTGCTGTACACGCGCTGGCTGATCACCTCGAAGTTCGCCCGCCGCAAGGTCTCGATCATCGTCACCTGGGCCGCGCTGGCCGCGCTCAACCTGGTGGTCAACAACCCGATCTCGAACCCGCGCTACTGGTTCCTGACGGTCATGTTCGCCCTGCTCTTCACGGTCTTCCCGGTCAGCGCCGCGATGTACCGCGTGGCGCTGTCGATGGCCGTGGTCGTCGCCCTCCTCGTCTTCCCCTTCGCGGACCGCTTCCGGTACGACGAGAAGAACTACAAGCCGGTCGAGACCACCTCGTTCCTGGAGCCGATGGCGCTCAAGGACTACGACCAGATCGGCATGTTCGCCAACACGATCACCTACTCGGAGTCCGGACCCGGCCACTTCTACGGGCGCCAGCTCGCCGGATCCCTCTTCTTCGCGGTGCCGCGCTCGGTGTGGCCCGGCAAGCCGCGGGACACCGGCGTGATGGTGGGGCAGTGGATGGGCACCGTCAACACCAACCTCTCCTCCCCGATCTGGGCGGAGCTGTGGATCGACTTCGGGCCGCTGGGCATGGGCGCCGGACTGATGGGCATGGGGTACGCCGCCGCCCGCGTGGACCGGCGCTACGCGAAGCGCGCGACGCGGCGGGCGCCGCCGGGCAGTCTGATCTCGGTGGTGGTCCCGCTCGTCGCGGGCTACTCCTTCATCCTGCTGCGCGGTCCGCTGCTCCAGGCGTCGGGGCGGGTCGCGATAGCCGCGATGTGCCTGGCGCTGGTCGCGACCTACCGCCAGGACAAGTCCACCACCCTGCGCTGAGCCCCGGGGCGGCGGCCGCCCCGCCGACGTGCACCGGTCAGGCGGCGGCGCCCGGTCAGGCGGCGTGCAGGGGCGGGGACTCGGGGGCGGGCGCGGGGGCGCGCAGGTGCGCCACGCGCCACCAGGCGGCGGCCGCCTTGAGCGCCGAGCCGGCCGCGAGGCCCCACGCGGCTCCCGCGACACCGAAGACCGCGTAGCCGCCCAGCAGCAGTCCCACGGACAGCAGCGAGAAGACCACCTGCAAGGACAGGGTGGCCTTCGGGGCGAGCACCCGCAGGGTCAGCAGGGCGCAGGTCCCCAGCCCCATCACGGCGTACTGGGCGCCGGTCGCCGGCAGCAGCGCGGATGCCGCCGCCCAGGTGTCGCCCAGCAGCTCCCGGCCCCACCGGTCCGGCAGCAGGTACAGCGCCGCCGCCCAGGCCGCGCCGACCGCCGCCAGTACGAGTCCCAGCAGGGCCGTCGCCCGGACCGCGGCCCGCTTGCCGCCGAGCCGCCCCAGGACCGGGGGGCCGAATGCGGCGGCGGAGTTGAACAGCACGTTCAGCGGCCCGAAGAGCGTGGTCGCGCCGCGCAGCGCGCCGACGGCCAGCGGCGTCGCGAAGACGCCGAGGCCGAGCACGGCGAGCTGGCTGGAGCCGTTGCCCACCGCGAACTCGACCACGAACCGCTGCCCCAGGTGACCGCGGCGCAGGTACGGCCGCAGGTCGGCCCGGACCCCGCGTACATAAGGCCGCAGCAGCCACAGCCCGAGGGCCAGCGCCGGGAGGGCGGAGGCGCCCCACACCAGGACCAGCCGCCCCGCCGAGGCGCCCTGGGGCTGCGCGGCGAGCGCCGCGACCACGCACACCAGCCGCAGCGCGTCCGCGGCCAGGGCCCGCTCGGGCGCCCGCAGCGCGGAGAAGCAGTACCGCAGCCCGTCCTGGAGCAGGACCAGCGGCAGGACGAGGCCCAGCGCGAGGAACGCCCGCCCGGTGGCACCGGACAGGGACAGCCCCACCAGGGCCAGCAGGACGCCCCCCGCGGCGGAGGCGGCTGCGGTGAAGCCCGCGGCGGAGCGGCAGAGGCCGCCGAGGCGCTCGCCCTTCTCCAGGACCAGGCTCTGGCCGACATAGGCCATGTTGAGGCCCAGGAGCACGCTGAAGGTCACGTACACCATCGAGAAGTCGGCGAACCCGGACGCCGAGGACAGCCGGGCGGCCAGCACCAGCACCAGGATGTTCGTGGCGCTGGACGCGGCCTGGTCCAGGACCGACGCGACCGCCGAGAGGCCGCGCCGGCTCACCGCCGGCCCGGCTGGACGGTGCGCAGTGCGACCGTGTCGGTTCCGTCGCCCTGGATGACCTGCTCGGGCTCGGCCACCTCGTACGGGATCGGCTGGGGCTGCGGGTGCTTCTTCGCGGCGGCCGGCGGAGTCGGGGCGGGGCCTTCGGGGTGGTCCTTGGTCCGGCCCTTGACGCCGCGCTTCTCGCCGGGCAGCGGGGCGTGCAGCACCGCTCCGAGCACGGTGCCGCCCGCGCCGCTGATCAGTTCGCGGATCCGGGACAGGTCCGTACGGTGCACGGCGCGCGGGTCGCAGACGACGAGGACGCCGTCGACGCGGTCGACGAGCGCGAGGGCGTCGGCGTAGGAGAGCACGGGCGGCGCGAGCACGACGACGGTGGAGTTGGGGGAGTCCGCCTCGGAGACGAGCCGGGTGGCGCGCGGCGAGGTCAGCGAGCGGGCGACGTTGCGCACGCGCTCGCCGGGGATCAGGTCGAAGGCGCCGGACTCCCCGGCGTCCACGACGAGCTGGCGTCCGTCGGGCCACTCGGCGTCCCCGTGCTGCGGGGTGCGCGCGCCGGCGCCCTTGCCGCCGGGCGTCTGGCTCCAGCGGGGCCGGCCGCCCGCGTCGGTCGGCAGCTGGCTGGCCAGGACCGGGGTGCGCAGGTCGGCCTCGATGAGCAGGACGTCCTTGCCGGTCTCGGCGAAGGAGGCGGCCAGGTTCACCGCGACCGCGGCGGCGATCTCACTGCTGCCGCGCGGGGCGACGACGAGCAGCCGCCGCCGGTCGGCGAAGCGGGAGTCGTAGGCGAGCCGGAAGGCCACCGAGCGGAACTCCTCGGCGAGCCGGGGATCCTCCTCGCCGGCCGCGAGCAGCGGGCCGCCGCCCGTCCGGTCCCGGGGCAGGGAGCCGAGGACGGGTGCGCGCAGGGCCCGGGCGACGTCGCCCTCGGAGCGCGGTGCGGGGTCGAAGACCAGCCGGACCCAGGCGGCGAGCAGACCGAGCGCCAGGCCCACGGCCGCACCGAGCGCGAGCGACATCGGGATGCCGGGGCCGTCGGGCGAGGAAGGCGCGGTGGCCGCGCTGGTGACCCGGCCCGGGGTCATGTCCAGGGCTTCCAGCTTGGTGATGTTGCCGTTGTAGCGGCCGACTTCGCTCTGCAGGTCGGTCTTGGTGGAGGTGGCGGCGTCGCGCGGGGCGCCGGCCGGCATCCGGGCGATCTCCTTGACGAGCTCGTCGAGCTGCCTGGCGACCGGGTCGCGCTGGTCCTTGTAGCCCTTGACCATCTTGTCGCGGGTGGCGTCGAGGGCTTCCTGCCGCTTGAGCAGGTAGGCCTCGGTCATCGCGTTGGCGCGCTTGGCGGCCTCCTTGGGGGAGGACGCGGTGTAGGTGAAGCGGAGCACCATGGACTGCGGCGGGTTGGTCACCTGCAGGCCGCTGCGCAGGGCGGCGAAGTCGGTGGCGGAGACGCCGAGCTTCTTCGCCGCCTCGTTGGCTATGGAGGAGCTCAGCGCGACCTGCCGCTCCGAACCGATGTTGATCGCCTTGTCGGGCGCGAGGCTCGGGTTGAACGGGTCGTCCGTGGGCGCGCGCAGTACGAGGTCGGCGGTGGCGACGTAGGTGTCGGCCGTGGAGATGCCGAGGTAGACGCCGCCCAGCAGGCCGATGCCGACGCCCGCTCCGATGAGCCGGCGGTAGCGCAGGAGCTGGCGGAACTGGTCCCTGAGGAGGTCGGGCTCGTCCTCGGCCGGGGCCGCTGCCGGGCGGTTCGTCTCGATCACGGCCGGTATCCCCCAAGTGCTTCGTCTATCAGTGCGTCGACGCGGGCCAGGCCCGCTTCACGGCTCAGGTGGGCCGCCACGTGGCGCGGTCCGGCCGCGCCCAGCGCGTCCGCGCCGTCGGGGTCCTCGGCCAGGGCCCGTACGGCCTTCAGCAGGGCGTCGGGGTCCTCCGGCGGTACGAGCACCCCTGCGCCCGAACGCTCCACCTCCTGGGCGGTCCCGCCCTGCGCCGCGACGGACGCGACGACGGGCCGGCCGGCCTGGAAGTAGGAGGTGAGTTTGGACGGCACGCTCATGTCCAGTACGGCGGCGTGCTGCGTGACCGCGAGTACGTCCGCCGCCGCGAGGATATCCGGGAACTCGCCGTCCGCGGCAGGGGGGATGATGTCGAGGTTCGGCACGTCCGCGGAGAGGGCGGCGAGCGCCGCGCGCTGGCTGCCGTCGCCCATGAGGACGAAGCGGACGCCCGGGTCGCGCCGGGCGGCGCCGACGAGGACTTCTAGGCCCTGCTTGAGGCCCATGTTCCCGCTGTGCAGGACCACCGTCTGGTCGGGGGCCCAGCCCAGGTGCCGGCGGGTCTCGCCGCGCGGCCTGGTGGGCACGGCCACGTGCGACCAGTTCGGGACCAGCCGGATCCTCGCGGGGTCCACGCCCATGCCGACGACCCGCTCGACGAAGGTCTCGTGGATGACGCCGACGAGCGTGGCCCGCTTGAGGGCGTAGGCCTCGGCCCGGCCGGCGACCGCGGCCGCCCGGTCACCGCCGCGGATCCCGCTCTGCGCGGCGGCGGCGCCCATCAGGTCCTGGACGACCGGGACGTACGGGACCTTCCAGCGCGCCGCCAGCCGGGCGGCCAGCACCCCGCCGGCCAGGCTGGGCATCTGGGCCAGCACCGCGTCGGGCCTCGGCATCCGGGGCGGGGCCACGGCGCCGTGCAGCAGGATCGATCCTTCGAACAGGGCCCGCCGCACGGCGGTCTGGCGGGGCGGCACGGTGTGCGCGCGCCGGTGCACTGTGACACCCGCGCGCTGTTCCGTGCGCCGTAGCGCCCCCTTGTACTCCGGTTCGAGCGACCACGACGGGTAGTGCGGCATGCCCGCGAGGACGTGCGTCTCGTGTCCGAGATCTGCCCAGTGCTCCGCGATCTGGGTGGCGTAGGGCCCAATCCCCGCGTGCTCGGGAGCGTAGTTGGTGGAAACCAGCAGCAGGCGCCGGTGGCCGGATCTGGACACTGAGCGTCCCCTTCTCCCCTGGATGATGCGCACGCCACCCTATTCGTTCACCGGCATGGTGCGGAACGTGCACGCTATTGTCTGCTAATCCGCCACACCGGGGGGTGTGGCTGCTGGGGGGTAACAGATGACGGAGCGGGACATGTCCGAACGTGGTGCGCCGGCGCGCCGACCGTACCGAGTCGGCTATGCACCAGGTGCATACGATCTCTTCCATATCGGACATCTCAATATCCTTCGGCACGCCCGGAGCCAGTGCGACTACCTGGTCGCCGGAGTCGTCTCCGACGAGATGGCGGAACTGGCCAAGGGGCGCCGCCCGATGATCCCGCTCGTCGAGCGGCTGGAGATCGTCCGCAGTGTCCGGTACGTCGACGCGGCCTTCGTGGAGACCGTCCCGGACAAGGTCGAGACCTGGAAGCAGGTCCGCTTCGACGTCATCTTCAAGGGCGACGACTGGCGGGGTACCGCCAAGGGCGACCGGCTGGAGAAGGACTTCGCCGCCCACGGCGTCGACGTCGTCTACTTCCCGTACACCGTCCACACCTCCAGCACCCAGCTGCGCCGGGCGCTGGACGCGTTGGCCGAACCCCTGCCCGCGCAGGTGCCGCTCACCGCCGAACGGCGCTGAGCTCCCTGAACCACTTCGCCAGGAACGCCACCAGGAACAGGGCGGCGACCACGCCCAGCGCCGCGTAGGCCCAGGCGAACAGGGGCCCGCCGCCGAGCAGCAGGAACACCAGGCAGAACACCCCGTGGTCCACCGGCAGCAACGCCACCGCGCGCAGGGTCGACGGCGCGGCGGCGCCGCTGCCGGGGGCCGCCCCGGGCTTCAACTTCTCGGTGAGCAGCCCGCCGAAGAAGGTCACGACCGCCGCGAACTGGAAGCCCAGCGGCACCAGCAGCCAGCCGTCCGGGCCCGTCCCGTACTGCTCGGGGAAGCGGTAGAAGGCGATCAGCACGCAGGTGTGCAGCGCGGTGAGCTTGGCGCAGTCCACGACGTGGTCGAGCCACTCGCCCGCGGCGCTGCCGCCCCCGCGCAGCCGGGCCAGCTGCCCGTCGGCGGAGTCGAAGGCGAATCCGACGGCGAGCGCGGCCCAGACGGCGACCCCCAGGCCCCAGGAGGGAGCGGCCAGCGCCACGGCGGCCGCGGCGGCGAAGCTGCAGGCGGCGCTGACCAGCGTCACCTGGTTCGGGGTGAGTCCGAGCGCGTACGACCCCGCGGCCAGGTACCGCCCGGCGGGCCGGTTGACGAACCGCGAGTAGAGCGACACCCCCTTCGCCGTCTTCTGCGCCCCGCGCAGTTCCCGCAGTGCGGTCCCGACCTTCCCCATGCGTACCCCTGACCTCCTCGATGGCACGCGTGTGCAGGTGCACGCGTGTGCGACGTCGGCCACATCATCGCAGGGCGCACGGGAATTCCGGCTCGGGATGTCCCCCTGTGCCCGGAACGTGACCCCCGCGAACGGAGGTCCCCGTTCCAGGTGGAGGGGGCGCCGGAGGACGGGGGCTCAGCCGGCCACCCGCAGCAGCAGGACCGACCGGGCCGGGACGGTCAGGGTCTCCCCGCCCCGGTGCGTGGTGGCCGGGGCGTCGGCCTGGTCCTCCCGCGAGGTGTCCAGGACGAGCTCGTACCGCTCCGCCCAGGGCGCCCCCGGGAGCACCCACGCCGCCGGCCGGTCCCCGGCGTGCAGCAGGGCGAGGAAGCTGTCGTCCGTGACCTGCCGGCCCCGCTCGTCACGGCCCGGGATGTCCCGCCCCGACAGGTACATGCCCAAAGGCCCGGTGGGCGCGTACCAGTCCCGCTCGTTCATCTCCGCACCGGCGGCCGTGAACCAGGCCAGGTCCCGCAGCCCGTCCACGCCCTGCGGCCGCCCCGAGAAGAACGCCCGCCGGCGCAGCACCGGATGGGCCCGGCGCAGCGAGATCAGCCGCTCCGTCAGCGCGAACAGCTCCCGCCACGCCGGGTCCTCCAGCAGCGACCAGTCCACCCACCCCGTCTCGTTGTCCTGGCAGTACGCGTTGTTGTTGCCGCCCTGGGTGCGTCCGAACTCGTCCCCCGCGACCAGCATCGGCACGCCTGTCGACAGCAGCAGCGTGGTCAGCAGGTTGCGCAGCTGGCGCCGGCGCAGGGCGGCGACGCCCTCGTCGTCCGTCTCGCCCTCCGCCCCGCAGTTCCAGGACCGGTTGTCATTCGTCCCGTCCCGGCCCTCCTCGCCGTTGGCGTCGTTGTGCTTGCGCTCGTAGGACACCAGGTCCCGCAGGCTGAAACCGTCGTGCGCGGTCACGAAGTTCACCGAGGCGTAGGGGCGCCGCCCACCCCACGCGTACAGGTCGCTCGACCCCGACAGGCGGTAGCCGAGGTCCCGTACGTCGGGCAGCGCGCCCCGCCAGAAGTCCCGTACGGCATCGCGGTAGCGGTCGTTCCACTCCGTCCACAGCGGCGGGAACGCCCCCACCTGGTAGCCGCCCGAACCCACGTCCCACGGCTCGGCGATCAGCTTCACCCGCCGCAGCACCGGGTCCTGGGCGATGACCGCGAGGAACGGCGACAGCATGTCCACGTCGTGCATCGAGCGGGCCAGCGCGGCCGCCAGGTCGAAGCGGAAGCCGTCGACGCCCATCTCCGTCACCCAGTAGCGGAGCGAGTCGGTGATGAGCCGGAGCACGTGCGGGCGCCCCGCGTGCAGGGTGTTCCCGCAGCCCGTGTAGTCGGAGTACCGCCGCTGGTCGGTCTGGAGCCGGTAGTAGCCCCGGTTGTCGATCCCGCGCAGGGACAGCGTCGGGCCCAGCTCGCCGGCCTCCGCCGTGTGGTTGTAGACCACGTCGAGGATGACCTCGATCCCGGCCGCGTGCAGGGCCCGGACCATCCGCTTGAACTCCCCGACCTGCTGCCCGGCCGTGCCGCTGGACGAGTACCCGGCGTGCGGGGCGAAGTAGCCGACCGAGTTGTAGCCCCAGTAGTTGCGCAGTCCCCGGCGCAGCAGATGGTCCTCGTGAGCGAACTGGTGCACCGGCAGCAGCTCGACCGCCGTCACGCCGAGCCTGGCCAGGTGCTCGACCGCCGCCGGATGGGCCAGTCCCGCGTACGTGCCGCGCAGCTCCCGCGGGATACCCGGATGGCGCATCGTGAAGCCGCGCACGTGCAGCTCGTAGATCACCGAGTCGGCCCAGGGCGTCTTCGGCCGGACGTCGTCCGACCAGTCGTCGTCGTCGTGGACGACCACCCCCTTCGGGACGAACGGAGCGGAGTCGCGGTCGTCGCGCACGGTGTCCGCGATGTACTGCTGCGGCCAGTCCCGGACGTGCCCGTACACCTCGGGGGGCAGGGTGAAGTCGCCGTCCACGGCCCGCGCGTACGGATCCAGCAGCAGCTTGGCCGGGTTGTACCGGGCGCCCGTCCACGGGTCCCAGCGGCCGTGCACCCGGAACCCGTACCGCTGCCCCGGGCGTACGCCCGGCACGAAGCCGTGCCAGATCTCGTGCGTGAGCTCCGTCAGCGCGCAGCGGGTCTCCGCGGCGTGCGGGCCGTCCCCCTCGAACAGGCAGACCTCCACCGCCTCGGCACCCTGCGCCCAGAGCGCGAAGTTGGTGCCCGCCGTACCGTCCGGGCCGGTGTGGAAGCGCGCTCCCAGGGGATGCGAGGACCCCGGCCACACCGGTGGCCCCGGCGGGCGGGCCGCGACCCGTACGGTCTCTTTCGCGCCCAGGCCGTTCGGTGTCCCGACCACCGTCCCGGACGGCGGGCGCTCGACGCGCGGTACGGGCGCGGCGGGGCCGCTCCGGATCGCGTCCACGGCGTCCGCGACGTTCCCGGCGGCTTCCACCGCCTCTTGCTCGGCTGCGCTCGACAATGCCCGCCTCCACGGCTCCTGGGTACCGGCGGGGGCATGGGGAGAGTGCGGCCCCGGCGTCCCGGCCCGGGCCCGCCCCCGTCTGGTCCTTCCCACTGTTCTGCCCGGACAGTTCTGCCCGGAACGTGGCCCGGGCCCACGTTTCCCCCGGAGGGCCCCGGTCGTTGGAGGGAACGTGACACTTCTGACGAGGCGGGCTGGGGCGGGATGGGCGGCCGTGGCGGCATGGGCGGCCCTGCTGGGCGGCCTGGCCGGATGCACCGGGGACGGCCGGCCCCCGGTCGAGATCGCGCTCCCCGGCAAACCCCGCTCGCCGGACGAGGCCATCCGCATCACGCCCGAGGACAAGGCCAAGGGGGTCCCGGCCGACGGTCGCCTGATGGTCACCGTGCCCGAGGGCCGGCTGGAGCGGGTCGTGGTCACCAAGGTGGAGGACGCGCAGGAGGAGAAGGTCGCCGGCGCCATCGCGGCCGACGGGCTCAGCTGGAGCCCCGATCCCGCCGCGGGCCGGCTCGCGCTCGCGGCCAAGTACACCGTGGACGCCGTGGCGCTGGACGGGCACAACCGCCGCCAGGCCCGGCACACCACCTTCACCACCTATGTCCCCGAGGAGCGGTTCATCGGCTACTTCAAACCCGAGAACCGCTCCACGGTCGGCACCGGGATGATCGTCTCCTTCAACTTCAGCCGCCCCGTCGAGCGCCGGGCGGAAGTGGAGCGGGCGATCACCGTCACCTCGGTCCCGGCCGTGGAGGTCGTCGGCCACTGGTTCGGGAAGGAGCGGCTCGACTTCCGCCCCAAGGAGTACTGGAAGCCCGGCACCGAGGTCACCGTGAAGCTGAACCTGCGCGACGTCGAGGGCGCGCCCGGCTCCTACGGCATCCAGGACAAGACGATCACCTTCACCGTCGGGCGCTCCCAGATCTCGACGGTGGACGCGGCCGCGCACACCATGGAGGTCCGGCGCGACGGGCAGCTGCTGTCCACCGTGCCGATCAGCGCCGGAGCCCCCAAGACCACCACCTACAACGGGAAGATGGTGGTGATGGAGCTCTTCGACGTCACCCGGATGAACGGCCAGACCGTCGGGTTCGGCGGCGAGTACGACATCCCCGACGTCCCGCACGCCATGCGGCTCACCTCCTCCGGCACCTTCCTGCACGGCAACTACTGGACCAACCCCGAGACCTTCGGCACCAGCAACATGAGCCACGGGTGCATCGGCCTGCGCGACGACAAGGGCGGCGGCTCGGACACCCCGGCCGGCTGGTTCTTCGACCGGACCCTGGTCGGGGACGTGGTGGAGGTCGTGAACTCGCAGGACAAGACGGTGGCGCCCAGCAACGGGCTGGGCGGCTGGAACATGTCCTGGGCGGACTGGGTGGCCGGGTCCGCCGTCGCGTGAGCGGCGTCCGCCCGGCGCTGTGCCCGGTTCGCCCGGAGGAGTGATTCGTGTGATCAAAACGCCGTAGCGGGGAGTGTCCGCGCGGCGCGCCGCCGACGCCCGCGCCCAGCCTGTCAGGGCACACCGGGCAGCGCGTAACGGACGGAGCGTCATGGCAGCTGGGAAATGGACCCTCGGGCTGGCGGTCGGGGCCGTACTGGTCTCGGCCGCGCCCACCGCCCTCGCGGCGGGTCCCGGCGGCGAACGCCCCGCCGCCGCGGCCGTCAGGGCGCCGCTGCCCGGCGGCCTGGGCCCCTGCGTCCCGGGCCGCTGCCCCGACCCGTACCCGCCCATCGGCACCGGCGGGGCCCCGGCCGGCCGGGACAACGGCATCAACATCTTCGTGGGCGGCGACTTCCGGGTCCGCCAGCGCGCCTCCGAGGCCGAGGGCCGCCTCGTCGTCCTCGGCGACTTCGACCAGGACAAGCTCGCCGGCGCGGACAGCCGGTACAACGTCGGGATCGTCGGCGCGGGATCGCTGGTGCCGCCGCCCGACGGCGCCGACTTCCTGACCACCGGCGGCTCGATCACCGTCGCGCCGGGCGAGCGCCTGCTCGCCGACGGCGGCGTCGTCCGCCACGCGGGCCCGGTCACCGGAACCGTGTCCGGCCGCCTGGTCCCGGACCCGGCCGCGGTCACCCCGTACGCCGGCCTGCGCGAGCGGCTCAGCGCCGCCAGCCAGTGCTACGCCCGGGTCGACGGGCGACCGCGCCCGGCCACGGGCACGGTCGTCAACAACGGCTTCGAAACCCTGTTCACCGGCGACGGCACGTCCGCCCTCCAGGTCTTCAACGTCGACGCGGACCTGGCCAACCCCAACGGCGGCCAGCAGGGCATCCGGTTCGCCCGGATCCCGGCCCGGGCCACCATCCTGGTGAACGTCCTGGGCGCCGACCGGACGATCAACACGTACAGCGGCGGCATCCAGGACACCGATCCCCTCAACGCATACCGCGACCGGCTGCTGTGGAACTTCCCCGACGCGAGGACGGCGGACCTGGCCGGCACGGGCCAGTTCCAGGGCAGTTTCCTGATGGGCCAGCCGTCCTCGGAGACCACCGTCACCCTGCCCGGCATCAACGGGCGCTTCTTCACCACCGGCTCCGTCACCCACACCAGTGCGGCGAGCGGGGGCGGCGGCCAGGAGTTCCACGCCTACCCCTTCAACGGCGACCTGCCCGAGTGCGGCGGCCCGGCCCCGGTCACCGGCTCGGTCTCCGTCCTCAAGCGGGACGCGGCGACGGGCGCGGCCCTCCCGGGGGCCCGGTTCGAACTGTGGCGGGAGACCAACGGCACGCCGGGGCTCCAGCCCACCGCCCCGAACGCCGACACCCCGGTCACCGAGTGCACGACGCCGGCGAGCGGCGTCTGCACGCGGACGACGGAACTCGGAACGTACTACTGGCGGGAGACGCAGCCGCCCCTCGGCTACGACCTGCCGGACCGCACCGTCCACGAGCTGACCCTCACGGCCGAGAACGCCGCGGCGGGGGTCCGGGCCGTGGCGGACAACCGGCGCACCCCCGAACCGTCCGACGGCGCCCGGGTCGAACTGCGCAAGACCGACGCGGCCACCGGCCTCCCGCTGGCCGGAGCCGAGTTCGAGCTGTGGCGGGAGAGCAACGGCACCGCCGGGCTCCAGACCGCCGCGCCCGGCGGGGACACCCGGCTCGACGGGGTGTGCGTGACTGGCCCGACCGGCACCTGCACGGTGGAACTGCCGGTGGGGCAGACCTATTACTGGCGCGAGACCGCCGCTCCGGCGGGCTACGAGCCGCCCGCGGACCCGGTGACCCGCTTCGACCTCGACCGGGGCGACGTGGCGGACGGCATCCTCGTCCCCGTGGCCAACACCCCGGAGCGCGAGGAGTACGAGGGCTCGATCCGGATCGTGAAGCAGGACGCCAGGACCGGGCGCCCGCTGCGCGGCGCGGTCTTCGAGGTCTGGCGGGAGACCAACAGCACGCCGGGGCTCCAGACGGTCGGCATCAACCCGGACCGCAGGGCCGCGTCCGGCTGCGCCACCGACCGGCGCGGCGTGTGCGACTTCGGCCCGCTCCCCGAGGGCTGGTACTACCTGCTGGAGACGGCGGTCCCCGAGGGCTACGTGCTGCCCGCCGACCGCGTGACCGGCCCGCTGCGGCTGGACGCCGCGACCCCCGACCGTCGCCTGGTGGTCACGCTCCAGAACAAGCGCGACGACCACGGCAAGGACGACCACGGCAAGGGCGACCACGGGAAGGGCGAGCACGGCAAGGACAAGCCGAAGCACCCGAAGCACCCCGCGAAGCACCCCAAGGACACCAAGCACCCCAAGGACGCCAAGGGCCCCCGGGCCTGACCCGTCCTCGGCCGGTCCGGAGGGCCGCGCGCCGTCCGGGCACTTGGGACGGAACGGTGACAAGACCGTGGCTCTTCGTCATCCTCCCGTGTGATTACCTGTCGGCAAGCGCGCGACTGTCCGCGCGCGGGGGACATGGGGAGAACACGAGTGAACCTGCAGCCGATACGCGGCCGCGCCCGCACCGGCCTACCGGCCCTCCTGCTGGGGGCGGCCCTGCTGTTCACCACCGCGTGCGGCGGCGGCGGAACCGACGGCGGAGGCAGTGGCGGCGACAAGGGCGCCGGCGGCGGGGGCACCACCGGTACCGAGGCGTCGAAGGCCGTCGTCAGCGTCAAGCCGGACGACGGCGCCAAGGAGGTCGCCACGAGCGGCGTCCTGAAGATATCCAGCACCGGGGGCAAGCTGGCGGCGGTGACCGTCGCCGACACCAAGGGCAACGCGGTCGAGGGGAAGATGGCCGACGACGGGGCCAGTTGGGAGCCGGTGCGCCACCTCGCCTCGGCGACCGAGTACAAGGTGCACGCGGTGGCCAAGGACGAGGCGGGCCGCGAGTCCGCCAAGGACACCACCTTCACCACCCTGACCCCGACCAACACCTTCGTCGGGCACTACACGCCGGAGGACGGTTCGACCGTCGGCGTGGGCATGCCGGTCTCGATCAACTTCACCCGGGGGATCACCAACCCCGAGGCCGTGGAGAAGGCCATCACGGTCACGGCCGAGCCGGCCGTGCCGGTCGAGGGCCACTGGTTCGGCAACGACCGCCTCGACTTCCGCCCCGAGAACTACTGGGCCGCGGGTACCAAGGTCACTGTGAAGCTCTCCCTCGACGGGGTCGAGGGCCGTCCCGGCGTCTACGGCAAGCAGACCCGTACGGTCACCTTCACGATCGGCCGCTCGCAGGTCTCCACCGTCGACGCGGGCACCAAGCAGATGCAGGTCGTCCGCGACGGCCAGGTGCTCAAGAACGTCCCGATCACGGCGGGCGCCCCCTCGACGACCACGTACAACGGGCAGATGGTCATCAGCGAGAAGTACAAGGTGACCCGGATGAACGGCGCCACCGTCGGATTCGGCGGCGAGTACGACATCCCCGACGTCCCGCACGCCATGCGCCTGTCGAACTCCGGCACCTTCGTCCACGGCAACTACTGGGCCTCCGCGGGCACCTTCGGCAAGGAGAACGTCAGCCACGGCTGCGTCGGCCTGCGCGACTCCCGCGGCGGGGGCGACGGTGACCAGCCCGCCGCCTGGTTCTTCAACGAGTCGCTGATCGGCGACGTGGTGGTCGTGAAGAACTCGAAGGACAAGCAGATCGCCCCGGACAACGGCCTCAACGGCTGGAACATGCCGTGGGCGGAGTGGATCAAGTAACTCCCGTTCGCGGGCGGCCGACGACGGCCGCGGTGGCCCGGTGCTGTGACACACAGCACCGGGCCTCTCGCGTTAACCGCCACTAACCTGGCCCGCATGACCCTCTCTCTCGAAGTCTCCGAAGGCGTCGGCACCCTCCGCCTGGACCGCCCGCCCATGAACGCCCTGGACATCGCGACCCAGGACCGGCTGCGCGAGCTGGCCGCGGAGGCCACCGACCGGTCCGACGTCCGCGCTGTCATCCTCTACGGCGGCGAGAAGGTGTTCGCGGCGGGCGCGGACATCAAGGAGATGCAGACGATGGACCACGCGGCGATGATCGCCCGGTCCCGCGCACTGCAGGACGCCTTCACCGCGGTGGCGCGCATCCCCAAGCCGGTCGTCGCCGCCGTCACCGGCTACGCGCTCGGGGGCGGTTGCGAGCTCGCCCTGTGCGCCGACTACCGGATCTGCGCCGACAACGCGAAGTTCGGGCAGCCCGAGATCCTGCTCGGCCTGATCCCGGGCGCGGGCGGCACCCAGCGGCTGTCGCGCCTGATCGGACCCTCCCGGGCCAAGGACCTCATCTTCACCGGGCGCATGGTCAAGGCCGACGAGGCGCTCACCCTGGGGCTGGTCGACCGGGTCGTCCCCGCCGCCGAGGTGTACGAGCAGGCGCACGCCTGGGCCGCCAAGCTGGCCCACGGCCCGGCGATCGCGCTGCGCGCCGCCAAGGAGTGCGTGGACGCCGGCCTGGAGGCCGACATCGACACCGGGCTGACCATCGAACGCAACTGGTTCGCCGGGCTGTTCGCCACCGAGGACCGCGAGCGCGGGATGCGCAGCTTCGTGGAGGAGGGGCCGGGCAAGGCCACCTTCGTCTGAGGGGCGCCGTCCCCCCGGCGGGTGGATTAGCCAGGGCTTAAGGGAGGCTTAAGGAACATCGTTGATCCACCCACGGTGATCATCTGCGTGCGGTTTGTCATCGCAGGTCGGGCCGGGTGCGCCAACGCTCCGCTTGCCTTGCGCATATGACAAAACGCCCTCCGGGGATCCCGTTTCCCGGGGGGTGTTTTCCCGGGGAACGGCCCGGAGGGGCGGGTGGTCCGTCCATGATGGGTGCATGGCGGGCCTGGAGGGTGTGGAAGAGCCGCGGCAGCGCGGCAGCGCTTCGGCCGTGCGGCTCACGGCGGCTCTGGAGGACGAACAGGGCCTCAAGGCGCTGGAGTTGCACGGCAATCCCGCCGAGTCGGAAGTGACGCTGCCGTCCATGCCGGAGTCGGCGAGCACCGCCCGCCGCCTCACCCAGTGCGTGGTGATCCGCCTGTGGGGCCTCTCGCCGCAGACCGCCGAGCACACCGTGCTGCTGGTCTCGGAGCTCGTCGGCAACGCGGTCCGGCACACCGGTGCGCGGTCCTTCGGCTTACGCATGGTGCGGCGGCGCGGCTGGATCCGGGTGGAGGTGCGCGACCCCTCGCGCGGGCTCCCGTGCCTGATGCCCGTCCATGAACTGGACACGACCGGCCGCGGCCTCTTCCTCGTCGACAAGCTCTCCGACCGCTGGGGCGCGGACCTGCTGCCGCGGGGGAAGATCACGTGGTTCGAGATGCGGGTCGCCGACCGCCAGAACGCCTGAAGCCCCCAGGTCGCCGTGGTGGGGCGGTGCGGGGGCCTCATGGGTGCGCCGAGGATCGAAGGGGTGTGATCCTCGGCGTGGCGACTTCGCTCGGGTCAATGGGGAAGCCGTGATTCCGACTATGGCAGACGAGGCCTCAAACGCCAAAAGTCCCTACTCGGACATAAGTGTGCAAATAGCAAGAGTTTCTAGCTAAATCCTAGGTGAGGTGGGCCACTCACCTCGTAATCTATGAATAAGTATCGGATGCTCTGTGTAAATCGTTGATCACATAGCGAGCAGAGGCCCTCCGGGCCCGCATCGGCCAAAGTCCCTAATTGGGTCAATCATTACCTTCCGGGCCATCCACCCCTTAAATGGGCAGGTGCTCTCACCTCCAGGTCGCCGCGCGGCCCTGCGCGCGGGTGCCGCCTCGGTGGTCGGCCTCACCGCAGCCTGCGGACCGGGCCGCCCCGCCGCCCCGCCCCCGGCCGTGCCCCCGGGCGCCCCCACCCCGACCCCCGGCGCGCCCACCCCGCCCCCCGGCCCCGCCAGACCGGCCCGGCCGGCGGCGGCCGCCGCGCCCCGCCGGTTCCCCGGGCAGCCCGTGGAGATCGGCCACGGCCCGCGCGACCGCGCCCGGGTCGCCCTCACCTTCCACGGCAACGGCGACCCCGCCCTCGCCCGGTCCGTGCTGGCCGAAGCCGAGAGAGGGGGCGCGCGGGTCACCGTACTGGCGATCGGCAGCTGGCTCGACGAGCACCCGGACATGGCCCGCCGCGTCCTCGACGGCGGCCACGAGCTCGGCAACCACACCCAGCGCCACGTCGCCGTCAACACCCTGCCCGAGGCGCAGGCCTACGCCGAGATCACGGGCTGCGCCCAGCGGCTCAAACGCCTCACCGGCTCCATCGGGACCTGGTTCCGGCCCTCCCAGGCCCAGTACGCGACCCCGCTCGTACAGAAGCTGGCCCAGCGGGCGGGCTACCCGCACGTCCTGTCGTACGACGTGGACTCCCTCGACTTCACCTCGCCCGGCGCCGCGGCCGTCATCCGCAACGTCACCGGGACGATCCGCAACGGATCGGTGGTGAGCCTGCACTTCGGCTACGCGGACACGGTCGACGCGATGCCGCCCCTCCTCGAAGAACTCGCGCGCCGCACCCTGCGCGCGGTGACCACCACGGAGCTGCTGACCCCATGAAGACCACCCGCCTTCCCCGGAAGGCCGCCGTGCTGCTCGCCGGTCTGGTCCTGGCCGCCCTGGCCGGCTGCGGATCGGCCGAAAAGGGGCCCGCCGAGGCCCGCGGCTCCAAGGGCCCGGCCAAGCCGGCCAAGGCCGTCCCCGCCGCCCCGCCGGGCCTGCCCGGCATGCCCCCGGTACTCGATCCGAACGACATCTACGCGGCCAACCGGCCCGGCAAGCTCTCCCCGGTGGTCAAGGACTTCCCGTCCCGCATCTACGTGCCGAACACCAACTCCAACACGGTGTCCGTCATCGACCCGGCCACCTACCAGGTCATCGACACCATTCCGGTCGGGGTCCAGCCCCAGCACGTGGTGCCCTCCTGGGACATGAAGACGCTGTGGGTCAACAACAACCGGGGCCACACGCTCACCCCCATCAACCCGGCCACCGGCGAGGCCGGAAAACCGGTCGAGGTCCACGACCCGTACAACCTCTACTTCACGCCGAACGGCAAGTACGCGATCGTCATGGCCTCGCTCGACAAGGAACTCGTCTTCCGCGATCCGCACACGATGGACCGGGTGAAAACCGTCCCGGTGACCTGTTATGGCGTCAACCACGCGGACTTCTCCGCCGACGGCCGCTACTTCATCGTGAGTTGCGAGTTCTCCGGTGAACTCCTCAAGGTCGACACCGAGAAGATGGAGGTCATCGGCCAGCAGAAGCTGCCGTTCGAGGGCGCGATGCCGCAGGACGTCAAGGTCTCCCCGGACGGCAAGACCTTCTACGTCGCGGACATGATGGCGCACGGGATGTGGGTGCTCAGCGGCGACACGTTCGAGACGCCCAAGCTGCTGCCCACCGGAAAGGGCTGCCACGGCCTGTACATCAGCCGCGACTCCAGGGAGATGTACGTTCCCAACCGGGGCGAGGGCACCGTCTCGGTCTTCGACTTCAAGCAGAACCGGCTCACCAAGAAGTGGGCGCTGCCCGACGGCGGCAGCCCCGACATGGGCGGCGTGTCCGCCGACGGCAAGGTGCTGTGGCTCTCGGGCCGCTACGACTCCGAGGTCTACGCGATCGACACGGTGACCGGTAAGCAGCTGGCCCGGATCCCGGTCGGCGGAGGCCCCCACGGGCTGGCCGTCTACCCGCAGCCCGGCCGGTACTCGCTCGGCCACACCGGCATCTTCCGGTAGCCCGCGCGGACGCGGCGGTGCCCCGGGAGCTCGCACAGCTCCCGGGGC
>NZ_JBHXRU010000045.1:0-48753 GCF_042716255.1 Streptomyces sp. NPDC058662
CACCAGCCGCGCGCCGGGGCGTAGTCGTCGTTACGTACCGAGTCCTCCTGGGATCGACGCACCCGTCCTCGTCGGGACGCATCAGACTGAACTGACTGGTACGTGCAAAAAATTTGGAATGGCCCGGAATCGGAACACCGGGGCACCTCGGCTCGTTGTCACGACGTGAGCACGACACCCCCTGTTCTCGCCGCAGAGCTGGCGCAGGCGTGGGCCGATATTCAGCGGTACCACCCCGAGCTGCCTGACCTTGCCGCGCCCGAGTCCCTGATCGGAGAGTCCTCGTCCGCCTGCGGCGCCGAGCTCTCCTTCGAGCGACTGCTGCACGAGGCAGTCCACGGCATCGCCGCCGCGCGCGGAGTCCGCGACACCTCGCGCGCCGGCCGCTACCACAACCGCAGATTCCTCGCGATCGCCGAGGAGATGGGGCTGGACCACTCCGACGAGCCGCACGCGAGCAGCGGCTTCTCCCTGGTGACCCTCAACCCCGAGGCGAAGAAGCGCTACCGCCCCACCATGGAGCGGCTGCAGCGCGCCCTGAAGGCGCACACGGCCGCGACGGCGGCGGACACCAAGCGCAGCTTCCGCGGACCGGCCGCCCGGCACGGTTCCTCCGGCGGCGGCGTGCGGGTGAAGGCCGTCTGCGACTGCGGGCGCAACGTACGGGTCGTGCCCTCCGTCCTGGCCCAGGCACCGATCGTGTGCGGCGGCTGCATGAAGCCCTTCCGCATCCCCGAGGTCGCCACGGCGGCGGCCTCCTGACGGCGGTGAGGGGCGCGGGCCGACCCGCACGGCCGGGGGCGGCACGGGCGTATGGCACAATGGCTAGCTGTACTCGACAGTCGCATAGGACCCCTCTCTCCTCCGGCTGACGCGTCCATCGGGCATCCGAGTACCGCAACCCCACGTGGCATCTCATGTGCCCAACCACGTCAAGTTCAGGAGACACCACTCCAGTGGCAGTCAAGATCAAGCTCAAGCGCCTCGGCAAGATTCGCCAGCCGCACTACCGCATCGTCGTCGCCGACGCCCGCACCCGCCGGGACGGTCGCGCGATCGAAGAGATCGGTATCTACCACCCGACGTACAACCCGTCGCGCATCGAGGTCAACGCCGAGCGTGCGCAGTACTGGCTGTCGGTCGGCGCCCAGCCCACCGAGGCTGTGCTCGCCATCCTGAAGCTGACCGGTGACTGGCAGGCCCACAAGGGCCTCCCCGCCCCCGCGCCGCTGCTGCAGCCGGCCACGAAGGAGAACAAGCGTCGCTCCTTCGACGAGTTCGCCAAGGCCCTTGAGGGTGGCGACGCCAAGGGCGAGGCCATCACGCAGAAGGCGAAGAAGGCCGACAAGAAGGCGGACGAGGCTGAGGCCGCCGCCGAGTCGACCGAGGCCTGAGCATGCTCGAGGAGGCTCTTGAGCACCTCGTGAAGGGCATTGTGGACAACCCCGACGACGTGCAGGTCGCCTCGCGCGACCTGCGCCGCGGGCAGGTGCTTGAGGTCCGGGTCCACCCGGACGACCTCGGGAAGGTGATCGGCCGCAACGGCCGCACCGCACGTGCCCTGCGTACCGTCGTGGGCGCCATCGGCGGCCGGGGGATCCGCGTCGACCTCGTCGACGTGGACCAGGTCCGCTGAGCAGTTGAAACACCGGCACGGGCCGGGGAGGGCACACGTGCCCGCCCCGGCCCGTCGTCGTCTGAACAGGAGAGGCAACAGTGCAGCTGGTAGTCGCGCGGATCGGCCGCGCCCACGGCATCAAGGGTGAGGTCACCGTCGAGGTGCGGACCGACGAGCCCGAGCTCCGGCTCGGCCCCGGCGCCGTGCTCCGGACCGAGCCGGAGTCGGCGGGACCGCTGACCATCGAGACGGGCCGGGTGCACAGCGGCAGGCTGCTGCTGCGCTTCGAGGGCGTCAAGGACCGCACCGGCGCCGAGGCGCTGCGCAACATCCTGCTGATCGCCGAGGTGGACCCGGCGGAGCTCCCCGAGGAGCCCGACGAGTACTACGACCACCAGCTGATGGACCTCGACGTGGTCCTGGCGGACGGCACCGCGATCGGCCGGATCACCGAGATCTCCCACCTGCCCTCGCAGGACCTCTTCATCGTGGAGCGGCCCGACGGGACCGAGGTCATGATCCCCTTCGTGGAGGAGATCGTCGCCGAGATCGACCTGGAGGAGCAGCGCTGCGTCATCACGCCGCCGCCCGGGTTGATCGACGACCGCGCGGAGATCGCTTCCGCGAGGGACGCGGAGGAAGGGTCCTGATGCGTCTCGACGTCGTCACGATCTTCCCCGAGTACCTGGAGCCCCTGCACGTCTCCCTCGTCGGCAAGGCCCGCGCCCGCGGCGAGCTCGACGTGCACGTCCACGACCTGCGGCAGTGGACGTACGACCGGCACAACACCGTCGACGACACCCCGTACGGCGGCGGTCCGGGCATGGTCATGAAGACCGAGCCGTGGGGCGAGGCCCTCGATACGGCGCTGGCCGACGGCTACGAGTCGGGGGCGCGCGGGCCCGTCATGGTCGTGCCCACCCCCAGCGGCCGCCCGTTCACCCAGGAACTGGCCGTCGAACTCTCCGAGCGGCCCTGGCTGATCTTCACGCCGGCCCGGTACGAGGGCATCGACCGGCGGGTCATGGACGAGTACGCGACGCGCATGCCGGTGTACGAGGTCTCCATCGGCGACTACGTCCTGGCGGGCGGCGAGGCCGCCGTCCTGGTGGTCACCGAGGCCGTGGCCCGGCTGCTGCCCGGTGTGCTCGGCAACGCCGAGTCGCACCGCGACGACTCCTTCGCGCCCGGTGGGATGGCCAACCTGCTGGAGGGGCCCGTCTACACCAAGCCCCCGGTATGGCGCGGGCGGGACATCCCGGAGGTGCTGCTCAGCGGCCACCACGGGAAGATCGCCCGGTGGCGCCGCGACGAGGCCTTCCGCCGGACCGCCCGGTTCCGGCCGGACCTCATCGAGCGCTGCGAGGCCGGTGCCTTCGACAAGAAGGACCGCGAGATCCTCAGCATCCTGGGCTGGCGGCCCTCCGCGGACGGCCGATTTTGGTGCAGGCCGCGAGCCGTGGAAGAATAGGCGGCTGCTGTACGCCCACGAGCGCCCCTGCCACAGGGGGATCGTCGCCCGCGGTCGCCACAGCTCCCGAATTCTCTCCGGAAACCCGCCCGGCGACCTGTGGCGTCGTGCGAAGAAAGCAGACGAAGAACATGTCTCACCTGCTCGATGGCGTCAACGCCGCCGCGCTCCGCTCGGACGTCCCGGCCTTCCGCCCGGGTGACACCGTCAACGTCCACGTCCGCGTGATCGAGGGCAACCGCTCCCGTATCCAGCAGTTCAAGGGCGTCGTCATCCGTCGCCAGGGCGCCGGTGTCTCCGAGACCTTCACGGTCCGCAAGGTCTCCTTCAGCGTCGGCGTGGAGCGTACCTTCCCGGTGCACTCCCCGATCTTCGAGAAGATCGAGCTCGTCACCCGCGGTGACGTGCGCCGCGCCAAGCTGTACTACCTCCGTGAGCTCCGCGGCAAGGCCGCGAAGATCAAGGAGAAGCGCGACAACTGAGGTCCCCTCCGGGTTCCGGGGGCGGCCGGATAGGCTCGCCCCCGATGGACACCGAAGCACCTCACCCGACACGCGGCCACTCCTCCCCCGGCAAGGGGGAGGGGCGGCCGCGTGTCGCGTTTCCGCCCTCGTGGCGGAGGCTGTCGTGGCCGGCGCTGTCGTGGCGGCGGGCCGGCGTGCTGGGCATCGCCGCCGCCGTCGCCCTGCTGCTGGTCAGCGAATTCCTGGTCCAGCCGTTCCTGATCCCCAGCCGCTCGATGGAGCCGACGCTGCGGGTCGGGGACAGGGTGCTGGTCAACAAGCAGGCGTACCGTCACGGCGACGAGCCGCGCCGTGGCGAGGTGGTGGTCTTCGACGGCACGGGGTCGTTCGTGCGCGAGCCCGCCCGCGGCGACGCGATCGGCGAGGCCCTGCACGGCGCGGCGTCGGCGCTCGGCCTCGCGGAGCCCTCCGACACCGACTTCGTGAAGCGGGTCGTGGGCGTGGGCGGCGACGACGTGGTGTGCTGCGACGCGGACGGCCGGATCGAGGTCAACGGCGTCGCGCTCGACGAGCCGTACCTGTACCCCGGCGACACGGCCTCGAAGGTGCCCTTCCGGATCGTCGTACCCCTTGGGACCCTGTGGGTGATGGGTGATCATCGTTCCCAGTCCCGGGACTCGCGGGACCACCTGGGCGAACCGGGCGGGGGGATGGTGCCGGTGGAGAAGGTGATCGGGCGGGCCGACTGGATCGGCTGGCCGGTGTCGCGGTGGGGCTCCGCCGGCGGCGGCCGTACCGGGGGCGGGCATGGGTAGCCGAGGGCGGCCCCGGCCGGGACGGGAGCCCGAACCGGAGCCGGAGCCGGAGCCGGAACCCGCCGTGGTCGAGGGCGGCCGGGCCCAACGGCGCCGCACGGCCCGCCGGGTGCGCCGGCGCCGCCGCACGCGCCGGGCCGGCGAACTGCCGCTGCTGGTCGTCGTCGCCCTGTGCATCGCCCTGGTGCTCAAGACCTTCCTCGTACAGGCCTTCTTCATCCCGTCGGGCTCGATGGAGCAGACCATCCGGATCGGCGACCGGGTGCTCGTGGACAAGCTGACCCCGTGGTTCGGCGCCGAGATCGAGCGCGGCGACGTCGTGGTCTTCAAGGACCCCGGCGGCTGGCTCGCGAAGGACGCGGCCCGCCCCGCGCCCGACCCGGTGGGGGTCAAGCAGGTCAAGCAGGTGCTGACCTTCATCGGGCTGCTGCCGTCGGCCGACGAGCAGGACCTGATCAAGCGCGTCATCGGCGTGGGCGGGGACACCGTCCGCTGCTGCGACGGCAAGGGCAGGGTCACCGTCAACGGGTCGCCGCTCGACGAGCCGTACGTGAACCCGGGCAACGCCCCCTCGGAGATCCGCTTCGAGGTGACCGTGCCCGCCGGGCGCATCTTCGTGATGGGCGACCACCGCGCGAACTCGGCCGATTCCCGCTTCCACCTCGACGAGGACTTCCAGGGCACGATCGACGAGGACGAGGTCGTCGGGGAGGCCGTCGTGATCGCCTGGCCCTACGCGCACTGGCAGCGGCTGGAGCAGCCGGCGACCTTCCTGATGGTGCCCGACCAGGCCAGACGCGAGGGGCGCGGCAGCCGTCGGCGCCGCCGGGGCACGGCGTTCGCATAGTGTGTCCCGGGTCTCCCGCGCCTTAGGGAACTCCCGCTCGTTAAGGGAGGGGAGGGCCCGTACCCGATCCGGCGCGGGCGGCGATTCGCGAGTGAGGAGTGGATGTGGGGGATGTGGCCGTGGGCGCACGATCCGGACGCGACGAGGGCGAGGAGCGGCCGGACGACGCCGTCGACGGCGAGGCCGAGGACGGCGGTACCGCGGCGCACGCGCACCGCTCGTTCTGGAAGGAGCTGCCGCTCCTCATCGGTATCGCGCTGCTGCTGGCCCTGCTGATCAAGACCTTCCTGGTGCAGGCGTTCTCGATCCCGTCCGACTCGATGCAGAACACCCTGCAGCGGGGCGACCGGGTGCTGGTCGACAAGCTGACCCCGTGGTTCGGCTCCGAGCCCGAGCGCGGTGAGGTCGTGGTCTTCCACGACCCGGCGAACTGGCTGTCCGGCGAGCCCACCCCGGAGCAGAACATCGCGCAGAAGGCCCTCAGCTGGATCGGCCTGATGCCGTCCGCCGAGGAGAAGGACCTGATCAAGCGGACCATCGCGATCGGCGGGGACACGGTCGAGTGCAAGAAGGGCGGGCCGGTCGTCCTCAACGGCAAGGAGCTGGACGAGCCGTACATCTTCCCCGGCAACACCGCGTGCGACGACGCCCCCTTCGGCCCGATCACCGTGCCCCAGGGCAAGATCTGGGTCATGGGCGACCACCGCCAGAACTCCCAGGACTCCCGCTGGCACATGCAGGACTCCACCCAGGGCTTCGTTCCGGTCGACAAGGTCGTCGGGCGGGCCG
The DNA here is from genome assembly GCF_042716255.1 of Streptomyces sp. NPDC058662. Lineage (NCBI taxonomy): Bacteria > Bacillati > Actinomycetota > Actinomycetes > Kitasatosporales > Streptomycetaceae > Streptomyces > Streptomyces sp. NPDC058662. The sequence continues at coordinate 6,005 of NZ_JBHXRU010000045.1, forward strand.
TGGTGGTCGCGTGGCCGGTCACCCGCTGGTCCACGCTGCCGGTGCCGGACACCTTCGACCAGCCGGGCATCGGCGACCAGGCCGCGGCGACCGCGCTCGGCCTCGGGGCCGCCGGCCTCGCGCCGGTCGGGCTCGGACCCGCCGCGCTGGGCCTCGCGGGAGCGGTGCCGCTCGTCCTGTGGCGGCGGCGGAGGCTGACCGGCGGGACTACCGCCCGGTAGGGTGCCGCCCAGGTCGACGATCTCCGAAGGTGGGGGCGCTGCAATGGGCGGAACGATAACGACACGTCGTACACGTGGCACCGATGGCCGCGGCGGTCCCGGGCACGTCCTGTCCGGGGTGGCCGTGGCCATCGGCTTCGCGCTCTTCCTCGGGGGCTTCGTGTGGGGGGCGCTCGTCTACCGGCCCTACACCGTGCCGACCGATTCGATGGCGCCCACCGTGCGGCCCGGCGACCGAGTGCTGGCGGAGCGCATCGACGGCGGTGAGGTGCGGCGCGGGGACGTGGTCGTCTTCACCGATTCCCAGTGGAGCGATTCACCCATGGTCAAGCGGGTCGTCGGCATCGGCGGCGACACCGTGAAGTGCTGCGGCGCGGGCGGCGAGCTGACGGTGAACGGCACCGCCCTCGACGAGTCGTACATCGACCGCGCGGCCCCCGCCGCGGGGGGCGCCGCGGGGACCGACCCCGCGGCGGGGACCGCTCCGGCCCCGCCGTCCCTGACTCCCCCCGCCACCGGGACCCCCTTCGAGGTGACCGTTCCCGAGGGGAACCTCTTCCTCCTGGGCGACCGGCGGAACGCCTCCGTGGACTCGCGGGCGCACCTCCAGGAGGCGGGACAGGGCACGGTGCCCCGGTCGGCCGTCCAGGCCCGCGTCGACGCCCTGGTCTGGCCCTCCCCGACCGCTGTCGAGCGCCCGGGCACGTACGCCGCCCTGCCCGGCGGCACCTCCCGGCCCGGGCCGCTGCGGCTCCAGCTGGCGGCGGTGCTGGGCGGAGCCGCCCTGGTGCTGCTCGGGTCCGCGTACGGGCCCCTCGTACGGCTCCTGGGGCGCGGGCGGCGGGAGCGGGCCGGTGTCCGCTGAGCCGCCCGCGCCCGGCGGGCCCCGCAAGGTGTCCCGGGTGGTCCTGCTGGACCCCGAGGACCGGATCCTGCTGCTGCACGGCTTCGAGCCGGCTGATCCGGCGGACGACTGGTGGTTCACGCCGGGCGGAGGGCTGGAGGGCGCCGAGACCCGGGAGCAGGCCGCGCTGCGGGAGCTCGCGGAGGAGACGGGGATCACAGAGGTGGAGCTGGGGCCGGTGCTCTGGCACCGGTACTGCGCCTTCCCCTTCGACGGCCGGCGCTGGGAGCAGGACGAGTGGTACTTCCTCGCCCGCACCGCGCAGACGGCGACCGAGCCCGCCGGCCTCACCGAGCTGGAGCGACGCAGTGTCACCGGAGCCAGGTGGTGGACCTCCGAGGAACTTCTGGCGGCCCGTGAGACGGTGTACCCGACCAGACTCGCCGAGCTGCTCCGATCGCTGCTCGACGACGGCCCTCCGGGTGCGCCGGTGGTCCTGGCCCCGGAAATCGTTTAGGGGCGCACGGGCCTGGCGCACAATAGGGGGACGCACGGCTGAAGGGGAACATGCCATGAGTGCCGAGGACCTCGAAAAGTACGAGACCGAGATGGAGCTGAAGCTCTATCGGGAGTACCGCGACGTCGTCGGGCTGTTCAAGTACGTGATCGAGACCGAACGTCGTTTCTATCTCACCAACGACTACGAGATGCAGGTGCACTCGGTCCAGGGGGAGGTCTTCTTCGAGGTCTCGATGGCCGACGCGTGGGTCTGGGACATGTACCGGCCGGCCCGCTTCGTGAAGCAGGTCCGCGTGCTGACCTTCAAGGACGTGAACATCGAGGAGCTCAACAAGAGCGACCTCGAACTGCCCGGGAGCTGAGGCGCGGCCCGCGCCCTGCCCGTGCCATCCGGAGCCCCGCACCCGCAAGGGTGACGGGGTTTTCCACAACACCCGGGTTGTCCACTGTGATCCACGGGGTGGGCCGGGACGCGGGATCGTCGGTGCCGGAGGTGGTGCCGGATGAACGCGAAGGGCGTGGCACAGCAGGCATTGGGGCGGTACGGCGAGGAGCTCGCGGCCCGGCGGCTGACCGAGGCCGGGATGACCGTGATCGCACGGAACTGGCGGTGCCGGAGCGGGGAGATCGACATCGTCGCCCGGGACGGGGACGCCCTCGTCGTCTGCGAGGTCAAGACCCGCCGGGCGGGAGTCTTCGAGCATCCCATGGCCGCCGTGCGGCCGGGCAAGGCCGAGCGGCTGCGCCGCCTCGCCGGGCGGTGGCTCGCGGACCACGGGGGGCCGCCCCCGGGCGGGGTGCGCATCGACCTGGTCGGAGTCCTGCTGCCGGCGCGCGGCGCGCCCCTGGTGGAGCACGTCAGGGGGGCGGCCTGATGGGGTTCGCGCGGGCCTGCTCGGTGGCCCTGGTGGGCGTCGACGGCGTGGTCGTGGAGGTGCAGGCCGACCTGGAGCCGGGGGTGGCGGCCTTCACCCTGGTGGGACTGCCCGACAAGACCCTGGTCGAGAGCCGGGACCGGGTGCGGGCCGCCGTCGTCAACTCGGGGGCGGCCTGGCCGCAGAAGAAGCTCACCGTCGGGCTCAGTCCGGCTTCCGTGCCGAAATCGGGCGCCGGCTTCGACCTCGCCGTGGCCGCGGCGGTCCTGGGCGCCGCCGAGGTGGTGGATCCGGGGGCCATCGCCGACCTCGTCCTCATCGGCGAGCTGGGTCTGGACGGCCGGGTGCGTCCGGTCCGCGGCATCCTGCCCGCCGTGCTGGCCGCGGCGGAGGCGGGCTACCGCCAGGTGGTGGTGCCGCAGCAGTGCGCGGCCGAGGCCGCGCTCGTGCCCGACGTCGCGGTCCTCGGCGTGCGCAGCCTGCGCCAGCTGATCGCGGTCCTGACCGGCGGCGTGCTCCCGGAGGAGGAGAGCGCCGCTCCGCCCGGCCGTCCGGACCCGATGCTGGCCGGGCTCCTCCTGCCGGGAGCCGGGCTGGGCACGGGGCTGGCCCCGGGGCGCCAGGGGGGAGAGCCGCACGACCTGCCCGACCTCGCCGATGTGGCCGGGCAGCACGGCGCGCGGCGCGCGCTGGAGGTCTCCGCCGCCGGCGGGCACCACCTCTTCCTCAGCGGACCTCCCGGCGCGGGCAAGACCATGCTCGCCGAGCGGCTGCCCTGGCTGCTGCCGCCGCTCACCCGGCAGGACTCCGTGGAGGTGACGGCTGTCCACTCGGTCGCGGGAATCCTGCCGCCGGGGGAACCCCTGGTCACCAGGGCGCCCTACTGCGCCCCGCACCACTCCGCGACGATGCAGTCTTTGGTGGGCGGCGGGAACGGCGTCCCCAGGCCCGGAGCGGTCTCCCTCGCCCACCGGGGCGTGCTCTTCCTGGACGAGGCCGCCGAGTTCCACGGCCGGGCGCTGGACGCCCTGCGCCAGCCCCTCGAATCGGGCCATGTGGTCATCGCGCGCGCCGCCGGGGTGGTGCGGCTGCCGGCCAGGTTCCTGATGGTCCTCGCCGCGAACCCGTGCCCGTGCGGACGCCACACCCTGCGCGGGCACGGGTGCGAGTGCCCGCCCGCGGTGGTCCGCCGCTACCAGGGGAGGCTGTCGGGTCCGCTGCTCGACCGGGTGGACCTGCGGGTGGAGGTCGAACCGGTGACCCGTTCCGACCTCCTGGGCCGGGGCGGGCGCGGTGAGTCGACGGCGGTCGTCGCCGAGCGCGTGCGGGAGGCCAGGGACCGCACGGCGCACCGGCTCGCCGGGACCCCCTGGCGGCTCAACTCGGAGGTGCCCGGTCAGCAACTGCGCACCCGGTGGCCGGCGGGACCGGGCGCCCTGGCGCAGGCCGAGCGCGACCTGGAGCGGGGGCTGCTCACCGCGCGGGGCCTGGACCGGGTGCTGCGGGTCGCCTGGACCGTGGCCGACCTCAGGGGCGGGAGCCGGCCCGAGACGCCGGACGTGGCCCTCGCGCTGGAACTGCGGACGGGTGTCGCACGGGGCGCGGCGACCGCGGCGGGAGCCCCGTCATGACGGCGGAACGGGAGGCGCTGCCGGGGGAGCAGAGGCAGGTGACGGGGGAGCGGAAGGCGACGACGGGGGAGCGGGAGCGGGTGACGGCGGAACGGGAGGCGCTGCCGGGGGAGCGGGAGCGGGTGACGGAAGGGCGGGAGGTTGTGCCGGGGGAGCGGGAGCAGGTGACCGGGGAGCGGGAGGTGGCAGCTGAGCGGGAGGCGGACCGGCCGGCGCTCGGCAGCGGGGGGTCGGACCCGGAGCTGCTGGCGCGGGCCGCGCTGACCCGGGTGCTGGAGCCGGGGGACGAGCGCGGCGGGCGCTGGCTGCGGGAGTACGGGGCGGCGGGACTGATAGGGCTGCTGACCGGTCCCGGGGCGGATCCGCCCGCCGGTGCGGGGGTGGGGCGGGAGCGGTTCGAGGGGTACCGCAGGCGGGCCGCCCTCGCCGACCCCGAGCGGGATCTGGCCCGGGCCGCCGGGGCGGGCTGCCGGTTCGTCTGCCCCGGGTCCGCGGAGTGGCCCACGCAGCTCGACGACCTCGGCGACGCCCGACCGGTCGGGCTCTGGCTGCGGGGCCTGCCCAACCTGCGGACCTGGGCGCTGCGTTCCGTCGCCGTCGTGGGGGCACGCGCCTGCACCCCGTACGGCGCGCACATGGCGCAGAACCTGGCCGCCGGGCTCGCCGAGCGGGGCTGGGTCGTGGTCTCCGGGGCGGCCTTCGGGATCGACGGCGCCGCGCACCGGGGCGCCCTCGCCTCGGGCGGCGCCACGGCGGCCGTACTGGCCTGCGGGGTGGACGTGCCGTACCCGCGCGGGCACGCCGGGCTCCTCGGCCGGATCGCCGGACAGGGGCTGCTGCTGGGGGAGTTGCCGCCGGGCAGCCATCCGACACCCAGCCGGTTCGTGCTGCGCAACCGGGTCATCGCCGCCCTCACCCGGGGCACGGTCGTGGTGGAGGCGGCCCACCGCAGCGGTTCCCTGGTCACCGCCCGGCGGGCCCGCACACTGGGCCGGTTCGTCATGGGCGTGCCCGGTCCGGCCACCAGCGGTCTCTCGGCGGGGGTGCACGAACTGCTGCGCGGCGAGAGCGGCGCCGTACTCGTCACGGACGCGGCCGAGGTCGCCGAACTCGTCGGCTCCATGGGCGACCTGGCCCCCGAGCGGCGCGGCCCCGTGCTCGCCCGGGACCTGCTGCATCCCGACACGGCACGGGTGCTCGAAGCGCTGCCGGCCGGGCGGCCCGCCCGGCCCGCGGACCTGGCACTTGCCTCCGGCACCGGCACCGATGAAGTCATCGGCAGACTGTACGAACTTCACTCTCTGGGGTTCGTCGAACGGCAGGGCGACGGCTGGCAGTTGGTCCGGAGCACCCCTCACCCGGGCACGCAATCCGGGGCCGCCCGGCGAGGCGGTCGTTGACCTGGGGAGTTCCGGTGAAAGAGTGAAACCGATGAAAGAGGCGGTCCTCCCGGCGGCAGTCGCCGGGACCGTGCGCCAGGCGCCGGTCCCGGGCGGCCCGCGCGAGCCGCGGCGCGTCTGCGCCCCCGCGCGATCCCGTACTCTTCGCGCACCGCGACACTTCCGTCACGCTACGCTCCCAAGGAATCCGGCTCCGGCAAAGGCGAAGCATGCCCCAGCACACCTCAGGGTCTGACCGCGCTGCGGTGCCCCCCGCTGCCCGCGGCAGCGTGCGGTCCACCGCGCCCTCGTCCCTGGAGACGCTCTGGCGCTCGTACAAGGAGTCGGGCGACGAGCGGCTCCGGGAGCAGCTGATCCTGCACTACTCGCCGCTGGTGAAGTACGTCGCCGGCCGGGTCAGCGTGGGCCTGCCGCCCAACGTGGAGCAGGCGGACTTCGTCTCCTCCGGAGTCTTCGGGCTGATCGACGCCATCGAGAAGTTCGACATCGAGCGGTCGATCAAATTCGAGACGTACGCGATCACCCGCATCCGCGGCGCGATGATCGACGAGCTGCGCGCGCTGGACTGGATCCCCCGCTCGGTCCGGCAGAAGGCGCGGGCCGTGGAGCGGGCCTACGCCACGCTGGAGGCCCAGCTGCGGCGCACCCCGACCGAGGGCGAGGTCGCGGGCGAGATGGGCATCGGCGTGGAAGACCTGCACGCGGTTTTCAGCCAGTTGTCCCTCGCCAACGTGGTCGCCCTGGAGGAGCTGCTGCACGCCGGCGGAGAGGGCGGCGACCGCCTCTCCCTGATGGACACCCTGGAGGACACCGCCGCCGACAACCCGGTCGAGGTGGCCGAGGACCGGGAGCTGCGGCGCCTGCTGGCGCGGGCCATCAACACGCTCCCCGAGCGGGAGAAGACGGTGGTGACCCTCTACTACTACGAGGGCCTGACCCTGGCCGAGATCGGTCACGTGCTGGGCGTCACCGAGAGCCGCGTCAGCCAGATCCACACCAAGTCGGTGCTGCAACTGCGGGCCAAGCTGGCGGACGTCGGCCGGTGACCTTGCGGTACCTCCGTAGAGTGGACGCGTGCCCAGGATTCGAGCGGCCTCCGTGGCCGAGCACCGGTCGATGCAGCGCGGCGCCCTCTTGGACGCCGCCCGTTCCCTGCTGTCCGAAGGCGGGACCGAAGCCCTGACCTTCCCCGCCCTGGCGGAGCGGACCGGGCTCGCCCGGTCCTCCGTGTACGAGTACTTCAAGTCCCGCGCCGCGGTGGTCGAAGAGCTGTGCGCCGTGGACTTCCCCGTCTGGGCCGCCGAGATCGAGGCGGCGATGGAGCGGGCCGAGGCGCCCGAGGTGAAGATCGAGGCCTACGTGCGGAGCCAGCTGGAGCTGGTCGGCGACCGTCGGCACCGGGCCGTGGTGGCGATCTCCGCCAGCGAGCTGGACGCCGGGGCGCGGGAGAAGATCCGCGCCGCGCACGGGGGCCTGGTGGCGATGATCGTCGAGGCGCTCGCCGCGCTGGGGCACGAGCAGCCCCGGCTCGCCGCGATGCTCCTCCAGGGTGTGGTGGACGCGGCCGTCCGGCGCATCGAGCTGGGCGCGGCGGAGGACCCGGCCGTCGTGACCGAGGCCGCCGTGGCCATGGCCCTGCGGGGCGTCCGGGGCTGACGCCCGGACCGCCGGTCAGGGCTCCGGGAGCAGGCGGGGGGTCGGACGCAGGAGCAGTGCGAGCGGGTCGAGGTACTCCTCGCCCGCCAGGAGGCCCCAGTGCAGGCACGGGGACGGGCAGTGGGACCCCTCGGTGAGCAGCGCCACCACCTGCCCCGCCGCCACCTCCTCGCCCTCGGCGACCAGCGCGCGTACCGGCTCGTAGGTGGTCCGCAGGCCGTTCGGCAGGGAGAGCGAGAGCACCCCGCGCCCGGCGACCGGACCCGCGAAGTGCACCCGGCCCGCGCCGGCCGCGCGGATCCGCGCTCCCACCGGCGCGGACAGGTCCACCCCGCGGTGGCCGGCCGCGTACGGCGTCGGCGGCGGGTCCCACCAGCGGGCCACCACCAGCGGCGCGGGCAGCGGGCGGACCCCGGCAGCACCGGCACCGGCACCGACATCGGCACCGGCACCGACATCGGCACCGGCACCGGCGCCGGAGAGCTGGGCGAGTACGAGCACGAGGCCGAGCAGAAGTGTCGTCATGGGCCCAGCGTCCCGCCCCGCCCCGCGCCCCCCGCCCGGCCTGTGGACAGGGCGCGCACTGTGGACAACGGCGTCACCCGGCACACCGCCGGGTCCCGTACACTTCTTGTGGCGATCCGGGTCACCGGGTCGACTTCGCACGCCCCGCCACCAGCCGGAAACGGCCAGGTGGCAGCGCCTCTCGGTCCCTCATGGGGCAGGGCGCGGCGGGGCGTCAGGAACCAAACCGAGAAACCAAGGAGATGGCCATGGCCGTCGTCACGATGCGGGAGCTGCTGGAAAGCGGCGTCCACTTCGGTCACCAGACCCGTCGTTGGAACCCGAAGATGAAGCGCTTCATCTTCACGGAGCGCAACGGCATCTACATCATCGACCTGCTGCAGTCGCTGTCGTACATCGACCGCGCCTACGAGTTCGTGAAGGAGACCGTCGCGCACGGTGGCTCCATCATGTTCGTCGGTACCAAGAAGCAGGCTCAGGAAGCCATCGCCGAGCAGGCGACGCGCGTGGGTATGCCGTACGTCAACCAGCGGTGGCTGGGTGGCATGCTCACCAACTTCTCGACCGTCTACAAGCGCCTCCAGCGTCTGAAGGAGCTTGAGGCGATCGACTTCGAGGACGTCGCCGCCTCGGGTCTCACCAAGAAGGAGCTCCTGGTCCTCTCCCGCGAGAAGACCAAGCTGGAGAAGACCCTCGGTGGTATCCGCGAGATGTCGAAGGTCCCCAGCGCCGTCTGGATCGTCGACACCAAGAAGGAGCACATCGCCGTCGGTGAGGCGCGCAAGCTCCACATCCCGGTCGTCGCGATCCTCGACACCAACTGCGACCCCGACGAGGTCGACTACAAGATCCCGGGCAACGACGACGCGATCCGCTCCGTCACCCTGCTCACCCGCGTGATCGCCGACGCCGTCGCCGAGGGCCTCATCGCCCGCTCCGGCGCTGCGACCGGCGACTCGAAGCCGGGCGAGAAGGCCGCCGCCGAGCCGCTCGCCGAGTGGGAGCGCGACCTGCTTGAGGGCGACAAGAAGGCCGACGACGCCGAGGCCGCTCCGGCCGCCGAGACCGTCGAGGCCCCGGCCGCCGACGCCGCGGAGGCCCCGGCCGCCGAGGCTCCGGCCGCCGACGCCCCGGCCGCCGACGCCACCGAGGCCCCGGCCGCCGAGGCCGAGCAGGCCTGACCCGCTGAGGGCGCCCGGCGTTCACGCGCCGGGCACTCCCAGTACGGACGATGACGGCGGGGGAGCCGCGCCCGAGGGCGCGGCGCCTCCGCCGTTCACCCGTAGATCTACGACTTCGAGAGAGAATCACAGACTCATGGCGAACTACACCGCCGCTGACGTCAAGAAGCTCCGCGAGCTCACCGGCGCCGGCATGCTGGACTGCAAGAACGCGCTCGTGGACGCCGACGGTGACGTCGACAAGGCCATGGAAGCGCTCCGCATCAAGGGTCAGAAGGGCGTCGCCAAGCGCGAGGGCCGTTCTGCCGAGAACGGTGCGGTCGTCTCCCTCATCGCCGACGACAACACCTCCGGTGTCATCGTCGAGCTGAAGTGCGAGACCGACTTCGTCGCCAAGGGCGAGAAGTTCCTGGCCGTCGCCAACCAGCTGGCCGCGCACGTCGCCGCCACGTCCCCGGCCGACATCGAGGCGCTGCTCGCGTCCGAGATCGAGCCCGGCAAGACCGTCACCGCTTTCGTCGACGAGGCCAACGCCAACCTCGGCGAGAAGATCGTCCTGGACCGCTTCGCGCAGTTCACCGGCGGTTACGTGACCTCGTACATGCACCGCACGATGCCCGACCTGCCGTTCCAGATCGGTGTCCTGGTCGAGCTCGACAAGGAGAACGCCGAGGTCGCCCGCGGCGTCGCGCAGCACATCGCCGCGTTCGCCCCGCAGTGGCTGTCGGCCGATGACGTCCCGGCCGAGAAGGTCGAGTCCGAGCGTCGCATCGCCGAAGAGGTTACCCGCGCGGAGGGCAAGCCCGAGGCCGCCATCGCGAAGATCGTCGAGGGTCGCGTCAACGGCTTCTTCAAGGAGGCCACCCTCCTCGGCCAGCCGTACGCGCTGGACAACAAGAAGTCCGTCCAGAAGATTCTGGACGAGGCCGGTGTCACCCTGAAGCGCTTCAGCCGCATCAAGGTCGGCATCTGAGTCCGTCCGTACGCGACGGACACCGGACCCCGGTAGGGTCTGAGGCAGTCGTCCGCGCTCGCGCAGGACGACCGCAGATCTGACGAGGAGGCCATTGCCGTAGAGGGAACCGCGAGGACCCACCGGCAATGGCCTTCTTCGTATGTGCACGAGGAGATCTCCATGAATCAGGGCGTGGACCACCACACCGCTTCCGACGACAAGAGCGACCAGAAGAAGAAGGGCCGCCGCTTCATGTTGAAGCTGTCGGGCGAGGCCTTCTCCGGTGGCGGAGGACTGGGCGTCGACCCCGACGTCGTCCACGCCATCGCACGTGAGATCGCGGCGGTGGTCCGCGACGGTGCGGAGATCGCCATCGTGATCGGCGGCGGAAACTTCTTCCGCGGCGCCGAGCTCCAGCAGCGCGGCATGGACCGGGCCCGGTCCGACTACATGGGCATGCTCGGAACGGTCATGAACTGCCTCGCCCTCCAGGACTTCCTGGAGAAGGAGGGCATCGACTCGCGCGTGCAGACCGCCATCACCATGGGCCAGGTCGCCGAGCCGTACATTCCGCTGCGCGCCGTACGGCACCTGGAGAAGGGCCGCGTCGTCATCTTCGGCGCCGGCATGGGCATGCCCTACTTCTCCACCGACACCACGGCCGCCCAGCGCGCCCTGGAGATCGACGCCGAGGCCCTGCTCATGGGCAAGAACGGTGTCGACGGGGTCTACGACTCCGACCCGAAGAAGAACCCGGACGCGGTGAAGTTCGACGCGCTGGAGTACGGCGAGGTGCTCTCCCGCGACCTCAAGGTCGCGGACGCCACGGCCATCACGCTGTGCCGTGACAACAAGCTGCCGATCCTCGTCTTCGAACTGCTCGCGGAGGGCAATATCGCCCGCGCGGTCAAGGGTGAGAAGATCGGCACGCTCGTCAGCGACCAGGGAACCAGGTCCTGAGCCGTCCGTCGCCGGACCCGGCCCGGACCGGACCCGCCCGTCCCGCCAGCCTGAACCATCCATTCAAGACATGCAGGAGCACGTGGTGACCGAAGAGATCCTCCTCGAGGCCGAGGAGAAGATGGAAAAGGCCGTCGTCGTCGCCAAGGAGGACTTCGCCGCGATTCGCACCGGCCGTGCGCACCCGGCGATGTTCAACAAGATCGTGGCGGACTACTACGGCGCCATCACGCCCATCAACCAGCTCGCCTCCTTCTCGGTCCCCGAGCCGCGCATGGCGATCGTGACCCCGTTCGACAAGAGCGCCCTGCGCAACATCGAGCAGGCGATCCGCGACTCCGACCTGGGCGTCAACCCCAGCAACGACGGCAGCATCATCCGGGTGACCTTCCCCGAGCTGACGCAGGACCGCCGCAAGGAGTACATCAAGGTCGCCAAGAACAAGGCCGAGGACTCCAAGGTCTCCATCCGCTCCATCCGCCGCAAGGCGAAGGACGCCCTTGACAAGCTCGTCAAGGACAAGGAGGCCGGCGAGGACGAGGTGCGCCGCGCGGAGAAGGAGCTCGACGACACCACCGCGAAGTACGTCACGCAGGTGGACGAGCTCCTCAAGCACAAGGAAGCCGAGCTCCTCGAAGTCTGATGAACGACACTTCCTGGCAGCCGGAGCCGGTTCCGGCGGGTCCCGCATACGATGCGCGGGTGGGCCCGCACACTCGGCCCATGCCCATCGTGCCCGATGCCGCCGGCCGTGACTTCGACGACCGGGAAGCACGCGATCGGGGGGCCGCCGCGGACGGCGGCCCCCTCTTCCGCGCCGAGACGCCGTCGCAGGAGCCCATGCCCAGCCCCCCGCCCCCGCAGCCGCAGGACGCGTCCCCACCGCCGCCCAGGAAGCGCGCCGGACGGGACCTGCGCGCGGCCATAGGGGTCGGCGTCGGCCTGGGCGCGGTGGTCTTCGCGTCGCTGTTCGTCGTCAAGGCGGTCTTCGTCGGCGTGGTCGTCGTGGCGGTCGTCGTGGGCCTGTGGGAGCTCACCTCCAGGCTCCACGAGCAGAAGAACATCAAGGCCCCGCTGGTCCCGCTGGCGATCGGCGGCGCCGCCATGGTCATCGCCGGCTACGTCCGGGGGGCCGAAGGCACCTGGGTCGCCATGGCGCTGACCGCGCTGGCGGTCCTGGTGTGGCGGATGACAGAGCCGCCCGAGGACTACCTCAGGGACGTCACCGCCGGTGTCTTCGCCGCGTTCTACGTGCCCTTCCTGGCGACCTTCGTCACGATGCTGCTCACCGCCGACGACGGACCGCAGCGGGTGGTCACCTTCCTGGTGCTGACCGTGGTCAGCGACACCGGGGCGTACGCCGTCGGCTGGCGGTTCGGCAGGACCAAGCTCGCGCCGCGCATCAGTCCCGGCAAGACCCGCGAGGGACTCTTCGGCGCGGTCGCCTTCGCGATGGCGGCCGGAGCCCTGTGCATGGAGTTCCTGATCGACGGCGGCGCCTGGTGGCAGGGCCTGGTGCTGGGCCTCGCGGTCGCGGTCAGCGCCACCCTGGGCGACCTCGGCGAGTCGATGATCAAGCGGGACCTGGGGATCAAGGACATGGGCACCCTGCTGCCCGGACACGGCGGCATCATGGACCGGCTGGACTCCCTGCTGCCGACGGCCCCCGTGGTCTGGCTGCTGCTGGCCGCCTTCGTGGGCACGGGCTGATTCCGCCCAAACGGTTACTCTTGAAGGGCGCGCTGCTTCTGCGGCGCGCCTTTCGTCTTACGAGGAGTACCTGCCATGGCCCGCCCTGTTCCGGGAGAGCTCACCTTCGTCGCCCCGCGCGGGGCCAAGAAGCCGCCCCGGCACCTCGCCGACCTCACGCCGGAGGAGCGCCGCGAGGCGGTCGCCGCGATCGGCGAGAAGCCCTTCCGGGCCAAGCAGCTCTCCCAGCACTACTTCGCGCGCTACGCGCACGACCCGGCCGAGTGGACGGACATCCCCGCGGCCTCCCGCGAGAAGCTCCAGCAGGAGCTCCTTCCGGACCTGATGAACGTCCTGCGCCACATCAGCTGCGACGACGACACCACCCGCAAGACCCTGTGGAAGCTGCACGACGGCACGCTCGTCGAGTCCGTGCTGATGCGCTACCCGGACCGGGTCACCATGTGCATCTCCTCGCAGGCCGGCTGCGGTATGAACTGCCCGTTCTGCGCCACCGGCCAGGCCGGTCTGGACCGCAACCTGTCCACCGCCGAGATCGTGCACCAGATCGTCGACGGCATGCGCGCCCTGCGTGACGGCGAGGTCCCGGGCGGCCCCGCCCGCCTGTCGAACATCGTCTTCATGGGCATGGGCGAGCCGCTCGCCAACTACAACCGCGTGGTCGGCGCCATCCGCCGCCTCACGGACCCGGAGCCCGACGGCCTGGGCCTGTCGCAGCGCGGCATCACCGTCTCCACGGTCGGCCTGGTCCCGGCGATGCTGCGGTTCGCCGACGAGGGCTTCAAGTGCCGTCTCGCCGTCTCGCTGCACGCGCCCGACGACGAGCTGCGCGACACCCTGGTCCCCGTGAACACCCGCTGGAACGTCCGCGAGGTGCTCGGGGCGGCCTGGGAGTACGCCGAGAAGTCCGGCCGCCGGATCTCCATCGAGTACGCCCTGATCCGTGACATCAACGACCAGGCCTGGCGCGGCGACCTGCTGGGCAAGCTGCTCAAGGGCAAGCGCGTACACGTCAACCTGATCCCGCTGAACCCGACGCCGGGCTCTAAGTGGACCGCCTCGCGCCCCGAGGACGAGAAGGCCTTCGTCGAGGCCATCGCCCGGCACGGCGTGCCCGTCACCGTACGGGACACCCGCGGCCAGGAGATCGACGGCGCGTGCGGTCAGCTGGCCGCCTCGGAGCGTTAGGTTCCGGCTCGGGCCGTCCCGATTCGGCCACGGGGTACCCTGTGGCCGAACCAATTGCATATTCCGACAGGGGAGCGCCACAGCGCTGAGAGTGCGGTAACCGTCACCGCAGACCCTCTGAACCTCGCCCCGGTCATTCGGGGTAGGAAGTTCGGTCATCACTCAAGCTGTTGCGCCCTGCCCGGCGTCCGCTCATACCAGAGCGCCGGGCGGGGCCGCGTCTTCTCCTGGACATCCCAGGAGGAATCACCAGTGAGCACCACCAAGAAGATCGCGGGCGCCGCGCTCGCGGCCGCGCTGGGCGTCACGACGCTCAGCGCCTGCGGCGGCGACGCCAAGGACAAGCCGGCGGGCGGGAGCGACGCCCCGAAGTCCAAGACCGTCACCCTGGTCTCCCACGACTCCTTCAACGCCACCGACACGGTCCTCAAGGAGTTCGAGCAGGCGAGCGGCTACACCGTCAAGGTCCTGAAGTCCGGGGACGCGGGCACGGCGCTGAACCAGGAGATCCTCACCAAGGGGTCCCCGCGCGGCGACGTGTTCTTCGGCGTGGACAACACCCTGCTCTCGCGCGCCCTCGACAACGGGATCTTCACCCCGTACGAGGCCGAGGGGCTGGGCGAGGTCAAGCCGGAGTACCACCTCGACAAGCAGCACCGGGTCACCCCGGTCGACTCCGGCGACATCTGCGTCAACTACGACAAGCAGTACTTCGCCGACCGGAAGCTCGCCCCGCCGCAGACGCTGGACGACCTGGTCAAGCCGGAGTACAAGAACCTGCTCGTCACCGAGAACGCCGCGACCTCCTCGCCCGGCCTCGGATTCCTGCTCGCCTCCGTCGGCAAGTACGGCGAGGCCGGCTGGAAGGACTACTGGACCGCGCTCAAGGCCAATGGCGTCGAGGTCGTCGACGGCTGGGAGCAGGCCTACAACGAGCGCTTCTCCGGCTCCGCGGGCGGCAGGAAGGCCAAGGGGGACCGGCCCCTGGTCGTCTCCTACGCCTCCAGCCCGCCGGTCGAGGTGCTGTACGGCGAGCCGCAGCCGGCCGAGGCCCCGACGGGCGTCGCCACCGGCACCTGCTTCCGCCAGGTCGAGTTCGCGGGCCTGCTGGCGGGCGCGGGTAACCCGGAGGGCGGCAAGGCCCTGCTGGACTTCCTGATCAGCAAGAAGTTCCAGGAGGACATGCCGCTCCAGATGTTCGTGAACCCGGTGACGGCGAACGCGGTGCTGCCGGAGATCTTCACGAAGCACGGTGTGGTGATCGACAAGCCGGAGAACGTCGCTCCGGACGCCATCGCCCAGAACCGTGAGCAGTGGGTCAAGGCGTGGACCTCGCTCGTCGTGAAGTAGGCGGGACCGAGGACCCGGGCGCGGCGCCGGGGGGCGCCGCGCCCGCATCGGGCGAGGCCGGGCGGGCGACCGCCGCGCGCCTCGCCCTGATGGCGCTGCCCCTCGCCTTCTTCGGGCTGTTCTTCGCGTGGCCCGTCGCCGCGATCGTCGGGCGCGGGCTCAAGACCGGCGCCGGGTGGCAGTTCGGCCGGATCGGCGAGGTGCTGAGCCGCCCGGACATCGCCGACGTGCTGTGGTTCACCACCTGGCAGGCCCTCGCCTCCACCGCGCTGACCCTGCTGGTCGCGCTGCCCGCCGCGTACGTGTTCGCGCGCTTCGAGTTCCCCGGCAAGCAACTGCTGCGGGCCCTGGTGACCGTGCCGTTCGTGCTGCCCACCGTGGTGGTCGGTACCGCCTTCCTCGCGCTGGTCGGCCGCGGTGGGCTGCTGGACGAGCTGTGGGGGGTCCGGCTCGACACCACCGTCCTGGCGATCCTCCTCGCCCACGTCTTCTTCAACTACGCGGTGGTCGTGCGGACGGTGGGCGGCCTCTGGGCGCAGCTCGACCCGCGCCAGGAGGAAGCCGCGCGGGTGCTGGGCGCCGGCCGGTTCGCGGCGTGGCGGCGCGTGACGCTGCCGGCGCTGGTCCCGGCCGTCGCCGCCGCCTCGGTGATGGTGTTCCTGTTCACCTTCACCTCCTTCGGCGTCGTGCAGATCCTCGGCGGACCGGCGTACTCCACCCTGGAGGTGGAGGTCTACCGGCAGACCGCGCAGCTCCTGGACCTGCCCACGGCGGCCGTGCTGACCATGGTGCAGTTCGCCGCCGTCGGCGGGATCCTCGCGGTGCACGCCTGGACGGTGCGCAGGCGGGAGACCGCGCTGAGGCTCGTGGATCCGGGGCGTACGGCGCACCGGCCGCGCGGCTGGGCCCAGCGCTCGCTGCTGGGCGGTGTGCTGCTGACGGTCGCCCTGCTCATCGTGCTGCCCCTCGCGGTGCTGGTGGAGCGGTCCCTCGACGCTCCCGGCGGGTACGGGCTCGGCTTCTACCGGGCGCTGGGGGACGCGGGCGCCGGCGGCGGGACCTTCCTCGTACCGCCGCTGGAGGCGATCTGGAACTCCCTCCAGTACGCCCTGGCCGCCACGGCCATCGCCCTGCTCGTCGGGGGGCTCGCGGCCGCGGCGCTGACGCGGCGCGCCGGGCGCTTCGTGCGCGGCTTCGACGCGTTGCTCATGCTCCCGCTGGGGGTGTCCGCGGTGACCGTCGGCTTCGGTTTCCTGATCACCCTGGACGAGCCGCCGCTCGACCTGCGGACCTCGTGGATCCTGGTGCCCCTGGCCCAGGCGCTGGTGGGCGTCCCGTTCGTCGTACGCACCATGCTGCCGGTGCTGCGCGCGGTCGACGGCAGGCTGCGGGAGGCGGCCGCGGTGCTCGGCGCCTCGCCGCTGCGGGCGTGGCGCGAGGTGGACCTGCCGCTGGTGCGGCGGGCCCTGCTGATCGCGGCCGGGTTCGCGTTCGCGGTCTCCCTCGGCGAGTTCGGGGCGACCGTCTTCATCGCGCGGCCGGACCGGCCGACGCTGCCGGTGGCCGTGGCGCGGTTGCTGGGGCGGGCCGGAGAGCTGAACTACGGGCAGGCGATGGCTTTGAGCACGATCCTGATGCTGGTGTGCGCGGCGGCCCTGCTGGCGCTGGAGCGGCTGCGGCCCGACAAGACCTCCGGAGAGTTCTGATGACCCTGCTTCAGCTGGAAGGGGTGTCGGTCCGCTTCGGTGCGCGGGCGGTCGTGGACGCCGTGGACCTCGCGGTCGCCGAGCACGAGATCGTGTGCGTGCTCGGTCCGAGCGGCAGCGGGAAGTCCACGCTGCTGCGGGTCGTCGCCGGGCTCCAGCCGGTGTCCGGCGGGCGGGTGCTGCTGGGCGGCGCCGACCAGGCCGGCGTGCCCGTGCACCGGCGGGGCCTGGGCCTGATGTTCCAGGACCACCAGCTGTTCCCGCACCGGGACGTCGGCGCCAACGTGGCCTTCGGCCTGCGGATGCGCGGCGCGGGGAGGGCCTCGTACGGACCGCGGGTCACGGAGCTGCTGGAGCTCGTCGGGCTCCCCGGGGCGCGGGGCCGGGCCGTGGCCTCCCTGTCGGGCGGCGAGCAGCAGCGGGTCGCGCTGGCCCGGGCGCTCGCGCCGTCGCCCCGGCTGCTGATGCTCGACGAACCTCTGGGGCAGCTGGACCGGGGGCTGCGGGAGCGGCTCGTGGTGGAGCTGCGGGGGCTGTTCTCCCGGCTGGGGACGACCGTGCTGGCCGTGACCCACGACCAGGGCGAGGCCTTCGCGCTGGCCGACCGCGTGGTCGTGATGCGGGACGGGCGGATCGCGCAGGCCGGGACCCCGCTGGAGGTGTGGCAGCGCCCGGCGTCCGAGTTCGTGGCGCGGTTCCTGGGCTTCGACAACGTGGTCCCCGCGACGGTGGCGGGCGGCGCGGCGGCCACCCCGTGGGGTGAGGTGCCGGTCCCCGCGGGGTCCCCCGAGGGGGAGCGGCAGCTGCTGGTCCGGCCCGCCGGAGTGCTGCTCGCGCAGGACGGGCTCGCCTGCGAGGTGCGCTCGCGCACCTTCCGGGGGACGCACGTGGCGCTCCTGCTGCGGCCGGAGCGCGGACCGGAGCTGGAGGCCGAGTGCGCACTGGCCGGGGCGCCGGCGGCGGGGGACCGGGTCGCGGTGGCCTTCGCCCCGGCCGAGGTGGTCGTCCTGCCGGCGCCGTGATCCGGCGGCGGGCGCCGCGGGCCCGGCACGATCCGGGAGGGGCGACTGGAAGGAGACGGTTCAGGCGCGGATCCCGTCGCAGGAGATCGGCAGGTGCCGGGGGCCGCGCAGGACCGCGTTCTGGCGGTAGGGCGGCGGGTCCTCCAGCAACTGCGGGTTCTCCAGCCTGCGGGCCAGCTCGCTCAGCGCCAACTGGGCCTCCTGGCGGGCCAGCGGAGCGCCGAAGCAGCTGTGGATCCCGCTGCCGAGGCCGAGGTGCTGGATGTCCTTGCGGTCCGGGTCGAAGCGGTCGGGGTGCTCGAAGCGGCGCGGGTCCCTGTTCCCCGAGGCGAGGATCAGCCACAGGGACGCGCCCTCGGGGATGGTGACGCCGGCGACCTCGATGTCGCAGAGGGTGCTGCGCTGGGGCAGCAGTTGCACGGGCGGCTCGTACCGCAGCAGTTCCTCCACGACGGGTACGGCCAGCTCCGGCTCACCGCGCAGCCGCTTGAGCACGTCGGGGTGGCGCAGCAGGGTCAGCATGCCGTTGGTGATCAGGTTGACCGTGGTCTCGTGGCCCGCGATCAGCAGCAGCGCGGAGGTGCTGAGCACCTCCATGGTGGTCATCGCCCCGTCCGGGCCGTCGGCCGTGGCCAGTTGGGACAGCATGTCCTCGCCGGGGCTCTTGCGGCGCTCCTCGATCAGCCCGGCCAGGTACATGCCCAGCTCCATCCGGGCGTCCTGCGCGCCCTTGCCGTGGTGCGCGGGGTCCGCGTCCGGGTCGGGGTCCAGGCTGGCGGCGAGGGTCTCCGCCCACACGTGGAAGCGCGGCTCGTCCTGCGGCGGCACACCGAGCAGCCGGCAGATCACCGAGACCGGGAAGGGGTAGGCGAACTGGTCCACCAGGTCGATGCGGTCCAGGTTCCCGGTCTCCACGATGCCGTCGACGAGGGCCGTGACCAGGCCGCCGAGCTCGCCCCGCATGTCGTGCACCCGGTGGGGGGCGTGCGGCGGCCCGAACGGCCGGTTCGTCATCCGCCGCAGGCGGTCGTGGTCGGGCGGGTCGAGCTTGAGGAAGGACGGCGGCAGGGTCGCCCCCTCCTCCCCGGACTGGCCCAGCGGATCGTCCGCGCCCGTCCTCAGGTTCCGCGCGTCGGAACTGATCCGGGGGTCGTGGAGGAGGGCGCGGATCTCGTAGTACGTGCTGACGACGTACGGGCCGTCCCCGTCGTGGGAGACCGGCGTCTTGCGGAGCTCCTCGTACAGCGGGTACGGGTCGGCGCGGTTCGCGTAGTCGATGATCTCCCGCAGGAGGGCTTGTGTCATGACGGGTCCTCGTGATCCTCGGGGAGGGCGCGGTGCGGTCGCGTCGGGTGCGCGCCGCGGTCAGTGACGCGCGGGGGTGAAGGTCATCTTCCGGTCGGCCGGGGAGTAGCCGCTGAGGGTGATCGTCGGCCCGTGGGTCGGCACCGAGGGGTCGGGGAAGTCCGCCGGGAGCGGCTTGCTCCCCTCCGGCCTGCGGTCCACGGTCGCGAAGGGCGGCGGGAACGGGGCGGTCGTCTCGATCTGCTGCTCGTAGAAGGGGAGCCACCGGCACTGGTCGAAGGTGACGGCGGCGATCACGCGCCCCTGGTAGCCGTACACGGCCGCGAAGCGGCGCTCGGCGCGGGAGCCCTGCGTGATGAGGATCTCCGTCCCCATGGGCGGCACCCCGACCGACTTGATGTTCACCCCGAACTGGGAGGACCAGAACGCCGGGACCCACAGGTGGGGCCGGCGGTCGGCGCTCTCGCTGAGCATGTTGTGCGCCGCAGTGTCGGCCTGCGCGACGGCGTTGCCCCAGTGCTCCAGGGACAGGAACTGGTAGCCGAACAGGGCGTGCGGGGAGCGGGCCACGTCGCCCGCCACGTAGATGTCGTCGGTGACGATCCCCCGGATGTCGAACGCCCGGCAGCCCGCGTCGCAGGCGATGCCCCGGGGCCCGGCCCCCAGTCCCGAGCCGGCGAGCCACTCGGTGTTGCGTTGCGCGCCGAGCGAGACGACCACCACGTCGGCCTCGACGGTGGCACCGTCGGACAGGTGGGCGGCGCGGACCCGCCCCGAGGGGTCGCCCTCCAGGCCGGTCACCATGACCCCCGTGCGCAGGTCGACCCCGTGCTCGCGGTGCATCTCGGCCGCGACCTCGCCGACGACCCCGCCGAGCGCTCCGACCAGCGGCGCGGCGCCGCGCTCGGCGACCGTCACGTCCAGGCCGCGCTCCCGGCAGGCCGAGGCGATCTCGGACCCGGTGAACCCGGCTCCGATGACGAGCACCCGGCGCGGTCCGGCGGCCAGCGCCCGTTGCAGACCCTCGGCGTCGTCCCGGGTGCGCAGGACGAAGACCCCGTCGAGGGCGCCCTCGGCCTCGTCGGGCCACGGCCGGGCCCGTACGCCGGTCGCGATCAGCAGCCGGTCGTACGCGACCTCGTCCCCGTTGCCCAACCGGACCCGGCGGGCGGCCATGTCCAGGCCGGTGGCGGGCACCCCCAGGCGCCAGTCGGCGTCGACGGCCCGGCGGCGGGGGAGCGCGGTGCGGTCGGCGACCGCGTGGCCCAGCAGGACCTGCTTGGACAGCGGGGGACGGTCGTACGGTTCGTACGGTTCGTCGCCGATCATCGTGAGCGAGCCGGCGAAGCCCTTCTCGCGCATGGTCTCGGCGGCCCGCAGTCCGGCCAGTGAAGCGCCGACGACGACGATGCGGCCCTCGCGCTTGAGCCGCTCCAGGGGCCCGTCGTACGCTCCCGCACCCGTCACCGCACGCCTCCGGCAGGGGCCCCGGCGGCGGTCACAGCCGCCAGGTCCTCGTCCGTGAGCTCCACCAGGATGGCGCCGACCGGGCAGGCGGCCACGGCGCGGGCGACGTTCTCCCGCTGCTCGGCGGCCGCCTCCGGGTTGTACAGCAGCGACTCGTCCCCGTGCATGGCGAACACATCGGGAGCGAGGAAGGCGCATTGCGCGTATCCCTGGCAGCGGTTGAGGTCGACGACAAGCCTCATGGCGGATCCGCCTTTCGCGCACCTGGTCATTCCCGTCGCCCCGAGCCCCCGTCCCTCCCCTCTCCTCAGGATGCACGCGGGGCCCGGGGAGCGCCCGCTGGGCGGCGGGACCCCGGTCCGGCCCAGGGGGGACGGGGTCAGGCGAGGGGGGACCGGCCCGCGGGGGAGCCGAGGCGCCGCGCCCGTACGAGGTGCACGCTGACGAGCAGCGCCCAGGCCGGGAACACCAGCTCGGACCAGGGCACGCCGGAGCCGATGACGATCAGGACCAGCCCGGCCGCGTACCCGACGAGGGTGAGGGGCCGGGGGAAGACCCCGAGACGGTGGCCGATGGTGGAGGTCGCGAAGACGAACACGGCGGCCATGCGCATCGCGTAGGTCGTCAGCAGGGTGTACGCGTAGTGGCGGCCGAAGACCGCGTCGGCGCTGTCCTGGAGCACGGTGCCCGCCGATCCGGCCGCCACGAAGAGGGCGGCGACGAAGACGAAGCCGCTGCCGAGGAAGACGGTGGCGACGAACTGGTCCTCGGCCTGCCCGGCGTGCGCGCGCAGGGCGCCCATGAACCACAGGAAGGCGATGCCGGCGAAGGGCACGATCTCCAGCGCGAGCCGGACCGCCCAGCGGTCGCTCGCGGCGATGGCGGCGTTCGCGGCACTCCCGGTGGGGACGGCGATCCGCATGAGGACGATCGCCGCCGCGAGCAGCACCGCGAAGGCGATCCCGGCCGTTCCGGCGGCCCGGGGGGTGCGCAGGCGTTCCGTCGTGGGCTCCATCGGCCCTCGCTTTCTCCCCCGGTCCAGAAAGCGGCCGCGGCCCGCCCGCCACCACCGGGGCGGGGCCGTGCGGGTGACCCCGTACGGCCCCGCCGCGCGGCCCGGCTACCCGACGGGCGCCGGTTGCGGGGCGGCGGGCTCCGGGGCCGCGGCCTCGTGCTTGCCGTACCAGGCGACGGCCACCGCGCCGGCGACGGCCAGGACGAAGCCGAGGACGGCCAGCCAGGCCAGGCCGGGCCGGGAGGCGTCGCCGAGCCACAGGACACCGATGGCTCCGGGCAGGACCGTCTCGCCCACGACCAGCGCGGCCGTGGCGCCGTTGACCGAGCCGATCTGGAGCGCCACCGTGTGCAGGTACATGCCGCCGATGCCCGCGACCAGGACGGCGTAGAGGGCCGGGTCCGTGAGCAGCGCGCCCAGGTCGAACGGCTCGACGCCGTTCAGGATCCGCACCCCGACGCCCAGCGCGCCGAAGCCGAGGCCCGACAGCAGGCCAGCCAGGATCGCGGCGCTGCCGCCGAGCAGGCGCACCACCACCGTGCCGCCCACCATCAGCGCCGTGGTGATGCCCAGCAGCCACCAGTGGGTGGCCATCGGCGCGTGGTGTCCGCCCTCGTGGCCAGCGGCGGTCGCCAGCAGCACCAGCGCCGTGCAGACGACCCCGATCGAGGTCCACTCCTTGCGGGAGAGCCGGATGCCCAGCATCCGCACGCTCAGCACGGCCGTGATCACCAGGTTGGCGCTGATCACGGTCTGGGAGAGGAACAGCGGCAGCATCCGCGCGGCCAGGGCGCCCAGCCCGAACCCCACGAAGTCCAGGATCGTGCCGACGATGAACTCCCAGGTCATCGCCGCTTTCGCGGTGGACGACAGATTGGGTCCGCCGTGGGCCGTCACCCCGGCGGCGGGCGGGGACATCCGGGCGGCGCGGCGCGATCCCACGGCCTGGAGCACGGATCCCGTGCCGTAGCAGATGGACGCCGCGACAGCGGTCAGCAGGCCTATGAGCACCAAGGGCTCCGTTCACGTCTGGCAGGTTTTGCGGTACCTCTTCCAGACGTGAGAACGGCCCGGAAAGTTGCCTCGGAGATCAAGCCATCGCGGCGAGTACCGCGGGGACCTCGTCCACGGAGTCCACGAGCGCGATCCGGGACTCCATCGACCGGCCGCGGGCCAGCGCCCGCAGCAGCGGCCACGCGGGCAGGTACTCGGTCCAGTGGGTGTACCCGACCAGCACCATGGGCGCGGGCTCGCCCCGGGACTCGTAGTAGTTCGGGGTCGCGCTGTCGAAGATCTCCTGCACGGTGCCCGCCGCGCCCGGCAGGAAGACCACGCCCGCCGTCGACCGGGCGAGCAGCCCGTCCTCGCGGGTGGCGTTCGCGAAGTACTTCGCGATGTGGCCGGCGAAGGCGTTCGGCGGCTCGTGCCCGTAGAACCAGGTGGGGATGCCCACCGAGTCGCCGCCCGCCGGCCAGCGCTCGCGGACGGCGAAGGCCGCCCGCGCCCAGTCGGAGACGGACGGGGCGAACGAGGGGGCCTTGGCCAGCATCTCCAGCGCCTCCGCCAGGGCCTCGTCCGGGGCGGGGGCCAGGTAGGCGCCGAGGTTGGCCGCCTCCATGGCGCCCGGGCCGCCGCCGGTGGCGATCGTCAGGCCGGACCGGGCCAGCGACCGCCCGAGCTCCGCCGCGCCCCGGTAGTCCGTACCGCCCCGGGACATGGCGTGGCCGCCCATGACACCGACCACGCGGGCCCCGGCGAGGTGCTCGTCCAGGGCGTCGGAGACGGCGTCGTCGTGGACGGAGCGGAGCATCGAGGAGAAGACGTCGCCGTCGGCCCGCGTCTCCTGGAACCAGGCGTACGCCTGGGCGTCGGGAGTGGCCTCGTAGCCCGAGGGCAGGCCGACGAAGAGCTCCTCGGGCGTGTACAGCAGGCCCCGGTACGGGTTGAAGGGCAGGTCGGGGACGGGCGGGAAGACCAGCGCGCCGTCCGCGCGGACCTTCACGGAGGCGTCGGGCTCCATCGCGCAGCCCAGGAAGACGGCGGCCGAGGTGTCCGCGGACAGCAGTGCGAAGGTCCGCTCCAGGAGGTTGACCGACTGGATGCGGTAGCCGCTGAGCGATCCGCGGGCCGCGACCTGGTCGAATTCGGCGAGCGTCTCGATCTCGATGTCTGCGTTGACCATTCGGCCCACCCTAAGGGCTGCCCGAGTCAGCGGGTCAACGCCAGCGACGTCAGCTGCGCCACACCCCAGCTCAGTGGGAGGCACACCGCGGCCAGCGCGGTGGCCCGCACGCTCGCCGCCGTACGCAGGACCTTTGCCGGTGCGCCCAGGTCGCTCAGGGCCTCCCGTCCGGCGGCCCGGTTCTGCCGGGTCTCGACGGCGGATGTGAGAAGGGTCGCGGCCGCGCAGAGGGCCACCAGCGCGGCGGCGGGCCCGGTCAGCGGACCGAGCGGGACCAGCGCGGCGCCCCGGTCGCTCAGCGCCAGCGCGGTGAGGGCGCCCGCTCCGACCGCGCACAGCACGCCCAGGGGCGGTCCGAGCCGGGGCGCCTCCTCCTGCAGGACCCGCCCGGCGAGCAGGCGGAGCGCGCCCGGGCGGACGGCGAGGAGCAGGGTGCCGCAGGCGTGGGCCAGGCCCGGCCCGGCGAGGGCGAGGCCGAGCGCGGTGAGCGTCCAGCCGGCGAGCACGCCGGCCCCGCTCGGCCCGGTGTACGCCTCGACGGCGATCCCGCAGGCGGTGAGCGTGATCCCCCAGGGCAGTACGGTCTGCGGTGCGGGGCGGACACGGGGGCGCAGGCCGAGGGCGGTGCCCGCCGAGGCGGCGAGCGGGACCAGGGCGAGCAGGGTCAGGGCGGCCGCGACCGGCAGCGGCTGCTCGGCGTGGAGCAGCCGGGCCCCGGCCCCGTCGAACGGCAGACCGGACAGGTCGCCCCGCAGGTGGAGGAAGGCGGCCAGGGCCAGGGCGCTGCCGAGGGTGCAGGCCACGGCGGTGGAGATCGCCGCGATGAGGAGCAGCCGGAAGGGGCCGAGCCCCGCGGCGTCCAGCCCCTCCCTCGGCCGGGTGGCGGGGTCGGTACGGGCCACGGCGACGGCGAACTGGACGGTGGCGGCGAGCGGGACCAGGGCCCACAGCAGCCGCGGGAACGATCCGGCGGGCCGGTCCACGGCCCCGACGAGCACGTACAGCAGCAGGAAGCCGGTGCCGGCCGAGGCGGCGGCCACGAGCATCCGGCGCAGCTGGACCAGCGGCCGGGAGCCCCGGGCTAGGCGGAGAGCGAGCACGCGGCCTGGCCCTCCTGCGTCTCGGGGCCGGGGGAGACGGCGGCGGCCACCGCGGCGGTGCCCGCCGGCCGGCCGTCCAGCAGGGCGATCCGGCGGTCGGCGACGGCCGCGGTCTCCTCGTCGTGGGTGGCCAGGAGGACGGTGATCTCGTGCGAGCGGGCCGCGCTGGTCAGCGTGCGGAGCAGCAGCGTGCGCTCCGCCCGGTGCAGCGGGGCCGTGGGCTCGTCCGCGAAGAGCACGGCGGGCTCGTTGACCAGGGCCCGGGCCAGGGCGACGCGCTGGCACTCGGCCCGGGTCAGGGCCTGGGGGCGCTTGCGGGCGAAGGCGCCGATGTCGAGGCGGTCGAGCCAGGCGCAGGCGGCGCTCCGGGCGCGGCGGTGCGAGGCGCCGGCGATCAGCAGCGGCAGTGCGGCGTTCTCCCAGACCTTGAGCTCGGGGAGCAGCTGCGGCTCGGGGCCGATCCAGCCGAACCGGTCGCGCCGCAGGCGTTCGCGGGCCATTTCGCCCATGGTGTGCACGGGAACGCTGTTGAACCAGACCTCGCCCTGCTCGGGCGGAAGCTGCCCGGACAGGCAGCGCAGCAGGGTGGTCTTCCCGCTCCCGCGCGGGCCGGTCAGGGCCAGGATCTCGCCCTGGCGGACCCCGACGGACACGCCGATGAGGCCGGGCGAGCCGCTGTGGGAGTAGTGCAGGGAGCGTGCCCAGAGCACATCGTTGTCCGGTGGGGACACCATGGCGTACACCTCTTCGGTTCGACTGCGGATCGGGGCTGGACCAGCCCTGCTCCCCCGTCCGGGGGAACGAAGGCGGAGGCCGATCGGTCACTGGCGTCGTAAAGAGATGTAAAGAGATGAACGTCTTGTCTGCCGACAGCACACGGCCCGGACCCCCGCGTTCTCACTCGAACGGAGGATCCGGGCCGGTGCACGGACGCTGCGGGCCCCGCCCGCGGGCAGGACCGCGCCTCGGTTACAGCTTGGTCCACGCCTCGGTGAGCACGGAGCGCAGGATTCCCTCGATCTCGTCGAAGGTGCCCTGGTCCGCGATCAGCGGAGGCGCGAGCTGGATGACCGGGTCGCCGCGGTCGTCGGCCCGGCAGTACAGGCCGTTCTCGAAGAGCGCCTTGGAGAGGAAGCCGTAGAGCACGCGCTCCGTCTCCTCGTCCGTGAAGGACTCCTTGGTGCTCTTGTCCTTGACGAGCTCGATGCCGTAGAAGTAGCCGTTGCCGCGGACGTCGCCGACGATCGGCAGGTCGTGCAGCTTCTTCAGCGTCGAGAAGAAGGCGTCCTCGTTGTCCAGCACGTGCTGGTTGAGGCCCTCCTTGTCGAAGATGTCGAGGTTGGCCAGCGCGACCGCCGAGGAGACCGGGTGGCCGCCGAAGGTGTAGCCGTGCAGGAAGGTGTTGTCGCCCTTGTAGAAGGGCTCCGCGAGGCGGTCGGAGATGATGCAGGCGCCGATCGGGGAGTAGCCCGAGGTCATGCCCTTGGCGCAGGTGATCATGTCCGGCACGTAGTCGAACTTGTCGCAGGCGAACATCGTGCCCAGCCGGCCGAACGCGCAGATCGTCTCGTCGGAGACCAGCAGGACGTCGTACTCGTCGCAGATCTCGCGGACCCGCTGGAAGTACCCGGGCGGCGGCGGGAAGCAGCCGCCGGCGTTCTGCACCGGCTCCAGGAAGACGGCGGCGACGGTGTCGGCGCCCTCGAAGAGGATCTCCTGCTCGATCTGGTCGGCGCACCAGCGGCCGTAGGCCTCGGGGTCGTCGCCGAAGATCGGGGCCCGGTAGATGTTGGTGTTCGGCACCTTGTGCGCGCCGGGGACCAGCGGCTCGAAGGGGGCCTTCAGGGCCGGCAGGCCGGTAATGGACAGGGCGCCCTGCGGGGTGCCGTGGTAGGCGACCGCACGCGAGATGACCTTGTACTTGGTGTACTTGCCCTGGAGCTTGAAGTACTGCTTGGCGAGCTTCCAGGCGGTTTCGACGGCCTCGCCGCCACCGGTGGTGAAGAAGACCTTGTTCAGGTCGCCCGGGGCGTAGTGCGCGAGGCGCTCGGCGAGCTCGACGGCCTTGGGGTGCGCGTACGACCAGATGGGGAAGAACGCGAGTTCCTGGGCCTGCTTGTACGCGACCTCGGCCAGTTCCTTGCGGCCGTGACCGGCGTTGACCACGAAGAGTCCGGCAAGACCGTCGAGGTAGCGCTTGCCCTTGTCGTCCCAGATGTAGGTGCCCTCGCCCCGGACGATGGTGGGGACGGGGGAGTTCTCGTAGGACGACATGCGGGTGAAGTGCATCCACAGGTGGTCGTACGCGGTCTTGGAGAGGTCCTGGCTCACGGTTATCGGGTTCCCCACATGTAGGTCTGCTTCTTCAGCTTCAAGTAAACGAAGCTTTCGGTTGATCGCACGCCGGGGAGCGTGCGGATCTTCTTGTTGATCGTTTCGAGCAGGTGGTCGTCGTCCTCGCAGACGATCTCCACCATCAGGTCGAACGAGCCCGCGGTCATCACCACGTACTCGCACTCCGCCATGGCGGTCAGGGCGTCGGCCACCGGGTCGAGGTCCCCCTCGACGTTGATGCCGACCATGGCCTGGCGCCGCAGGCCCACGGTGAGCGGGTCGGTGACGGCGACGATCTGCATGACGCCCTGGTCGAGCAGCTTCTGTACGCGCTGGCGGACGGCCGCCTCCGACAGGCCCACGGCCTTGCCGATGGACGCGTAGGGACGGCGGCCGTCCTCCTGCAGTTGCTCGATGATCGCCAGGGACACAGCATCGACCGAAGGGGACGGTTGTCTGTTCCTGGAATCTGCGCTTCGACTGACCACGACCTCACTGTGCACGAGGAGTCGTCTGTTCCGCAAGACGGAATCGATGAAATCCGTTGTTTGGCGCTCCGGATCTCACTGATTTCGTAGGTGGTGATGTCTGGGTCTGTCGAAAGCCTCCGCCGAGGAGCTAGGCTGGGGGAATCGTCTCAATCGTTGGACATGTGATCAGGAGTGTGGCTGTAGTGACCACCGAACTGCGTCGTCTGCGCAACTACATCGGCGGGGAGTTCAAGGACGCCGCCGACGGGCGGACCACCGAGGTGGTCAACCCGGCCACCGGCGAGGCCTACGCGACCGCGCCGCTCTCGGGCCAGGCCGATGTCGACGCCGCGATGGCCGCCGCCGCCGCGGCGTTCCCGGGCTGGCGCGACACCACCCCGTCGGAGCGCCAGAAGGCGCTCCTGAAGATCGCGGACGCCTTCGAGGCGCGCGCCGACGAGCTCGTCGCCGCCGAGTCCGAGAACACGGGCAAGCCGCTGGGCCTCACCGCCAGCGAGGAGCTCCCGCCGATGGTGGACCAGATCCGCTTCTTCGCGGGTGCCGCCCGGCTGCTGGAGGGCCGCTCGGCCGGCGAGTACATGGAAGGGATGACCTCGATCATCCGCCGTGAGCCGGTCGGCGTCTGCGCCCAGGTCGCGCCGTGGAACTACCCGATGATGATGGCCGTCTGGAAGTTCGCCCCGGCCATCGCCGCGGGCAACACCGTCGTGCTCAAGCCCTCGGACACCACCCCGGCCTCCACCGTCCTGATGGCGGAGATCATCGACTCGGTCCTGCCCAAGGGCGTCTTCAACGTCATCTGCGGCGACCGCGAGACCGGCAAGGCCATGGTCGAGCACTCCACCCCGGCGATGGCCTCCATCACCGGCTCGGTACGCGCCGGCATGCAGGTCGCCGAGAGCGCCTCGAAGGACGTCAAGCGCGTCCACCTGGAGCTCGGCGGCAAGGCCCCGGTCGTGGTCTTCGAGGACGCCGACATCGCCAAGGCGGTCGAGGACATCGCCGTCGCCGGCTACTTCAACGCCGGCCAGGACTGCACGGCCGCCACCCGCGTCATCGTGCACGAGTCGATCCACGACGAGTTCGTGACCGCCCTCGCCAAGGCCGCCGCCGACACCAAGACCGGCCTCCCCGACGACGAGGACGTGCTGTTCGGCCCGCTGAACAACCCGAACCAGCTCCAGCAGGTCGCGGGCTTCATCGAGCGCCTCCCCGCCCACGCCAAGGTCGAGGCGGGCGGCCACCGGGTCGGCGAGAAGGGCTTCTTCTACGCCCCGACCGTGGTCTCCGGGCTCAAGCAGGACGACGAGATCATCCAGAACGAGGTCTTCGGCCCCGTCATCACCGTGCAGTCCTTCGCCGACGAGGCCCAGGCCCTGGAGTACGCGAACGGCGTCGAGTTCGCCCTCGCCTCCTCCGTGTGGACCAAGGACCACGGCCGCGCCATGCGGATGTCCAAGAACCTCGACTTCGGCTGCGTGTGGATCAACACCCACATCCCGCTCGTCGCCGAGATGCCGCACGGCGGATTCAAGAAGTCCGGCTACGGCAAGGACCTCTCGGCGTACGGCTTCGAGGACTACACGCGCATCAAGCACGTCATGACCTCGCTCGACGGCTGATCCCTCGATCCGCCGGCCGGTCGCACACAGGCCGGAGCACCGCGCTCCAGGGGCGGACAGCATGTCTGCTGTCCGCCCCCTTCGCCGTCGCCGGGGCTCTGCGCTCAACCGATCGTCGGCCTCTGACCGCGCCCCCGGTCCGCGGGCCACGGCGGGCGGGCCCGCGTGAGCGCGCGCGTTACCGCGACGCGGCCGGGACGCCGCAGCGGGAGCGGACGGCGTCCAGCACCTCCACCCGGTTCGTCGTGACGGAGTCGACCCCGGCCTCGACGAGCGCGCGCATCGTCCGCCTGGTGTCCGCGGTCCAGGCCGAGACCAGCAGTCCGTCCCGGTGCAGCGCCGCCACCAGCTCCGGGCCGACCAGCCCGAAGCGGTAGTTGAGCCAGCGCGGCCCCACGGCATCGATGAGCACCCGGCGCGGCGGCGACAGCGTGGTCCAGGTCAGCGCGATCTCCGCCCCCGGATCGGCGGCGCGGACCGCCAGCATGCCGTTCGGGCCGGCGCAGTAGTACGTACGGTCGCGCGCCCCGCACTCGCGGACCTGGCCCACCACCGTCCGTACCGACTCGGCGGTGGCGCCGGGCAGGTCGAGCATCACCCGGCCCGCCCCGGCCGCCATCAGCGCCTCGCGCAGGGTCGGGACCCCGCCCTGCGTCAGCTCCTTGAGCTGCGCTGCCGTGACGGCGTCGAGCCGCACGTCGTGCCCCCACAGCCGCTGGAGCGTCTCGTCGTGGAGCAGGACCGGCACCCCGTCACGGGTCAGCCGTACGTCGATCTCGACCGCGTCCGCCCCGCGGGCGAACGCGGAGCGGATCGAGGCCAGGGTGTTCTCACGGACACGGTAGGGATCGCCGCGGTGGCCGACGGCAGTCAGAGTGCGCATGGGCCCATTCTCGCGGTCGGCGCGGTCGAGGGTGTGTCAGCGCGCGAGCCACGCCCCGGTGTACGCGTCGATCTCCTCGGTGAGGCGCGCCTTGCCGGCCGCGTCGAGGAAGGAGGCCTCCACGGCGTTCTTGGCGAGCTGGGCGAGTCCGCGCTCGTCGAGGTCCAGGAGGCGGGCGGCCACCGCGTACTCGTTGTTGAGGTCGGAGCCGAACATCGGCGGGTCGTCGCTGTTGATGGTGACGAGCACACCGGCCGCGACCATCTCCTTGACCGGGTGGAGGTCGAGATCGGTCACCGCGCGGGTGGCGATGTTCGAGGTCGGGCAGACCTCCAGCGCGATGCGGTGCTCGGCGAGGTACGCGAGCAGTTCCGGGTCCCGCGTGGCGCTGGTGCCGTGGCCGATGCGCTCGGCGCCCAGTTCGCGGATGGCGTCCCAGATCGTCTCCGGGCCGGTGGTCTCGCCCGCGTGCGGCACGCTGTGCAGGCCCGCGGCCCGGGCCCGGTCGAAGTAGGGCTTGAACTGCGGTCGCGGCACGCCGATCTCGGGACCGCCGAGACCGAAGGAGACCAGGCCCTCGGGGCGCAGGTCGACGGCGAGGCGGGCGGTCTCGGCCGCCGCCTCGTGGCCGGCCTCGCCGGGGATGTCGAAGCACCAGCGCAGGACGACCCCGAGCTCCCGCTCGGCCGCTCCGCGGGCGTCCTCGATGGCCTCCATGAAGGCCTTCTCGTCGATGCCGCGGCGGGTGGAGGAGTACGGGGTGATGGTCAGCTCGGCGTAGCGGATGTTCTGCCGGGCCATGTCGCGGGCGATGTCGTAGGTGAGGTCGCGGACGTCGTCCGGGGTGCGGACCAGGTCGACGACCGACAGGTAGACCTCGATGAAGTGCGCGAAGTCGGTGAAGGTGAAGTAGTCGGCGAGCGCCTCGGGGTCGGTGGGGACTTTCGAGTCGGGGTGCCGGGAGGCGAGCTCGGCCACGATGCGCGGGGACGCCGATCCGACGTGGTGGACGTGCAGTTCGGCCTTGGGCAGGCCCGCGATGAAGGGGTGCAGGTCGGTCATGAGGGTGCCTCCGGGAGGACGCGGGTGCGGGTGGTCCGGCTTCATCGTAGGCAGCGCGGTGACTGTCAGTGGCAGCGCATAGCATGGCTGTACGAGAGGGGGGCGCCGTATGACCGAGAAGAGCTCCGAGCCGCACGACCCCTGGGCGCTGCCGTCGCGGCCCCCGGCGGACCCGCGCGAGCAGCGGCCGCCGGCGGGGGCGCCGGGCCCCCCGCCCGGGTACGACCGGCCGGCGCCCGCGGGGATACCGGGCGGCGGGACACCGCCGAGCGCGCCTGCGCCCGTACCGGAGCCGCCCCACGCTCCGGCACCGGGGGCCCACCCGCCGGTGTACGGGTACCCGGCCCCGCACAGCCCCGGCGGTTACGGCTACCCCGGCCCGCCCTCCGCCCAGCCGGCCCACGGATACCCGGGCGACACGGCGTACCCGGGCGACACGGCGTACCCGGGCCACGCCGGCGACACGGGATTCCCCGGCGACGCGGGGTACGTGGGCCCGGGCCGTCCCGAATACCCCGGCGCGCCCGCCTACCCGTACCCGTACCTCCCCGGCCACACCGGCTTCCCGCCCTACGGCGTGCCGCGCCGGAACGGCCTCGGCAACGCCGCCCTCGCCCTCGGCATCAGCGCCCTCGTGGCCGTGATGGGATGCGTCACGGGCATCCTCGCGGTGCCGCTCGGCATCGCCGCGATCGTCTTCGGCGTGCTCGGCCGGGGCCGTGCGGCCCGCGGCGAGGCGGACAACGGGGCCATGGCCCTGACCGGCATCGTCATGGGGGGCGTGGGCCTCGCGCTGGGCGCCCTGTTCACGGTCGTCCTGCTCGCCGGCTTCGCCTTCGACGGACCCCGGTCGGACCCCGACTACGAGAGCCCGTACTCCGACCTGCCCGTCAGCGAGAAGATCTGACGGCCCGCATCCGGCGCACCGTCACACCGCGGCGGCCCGTAGCCGCTCGCGCGCCTCCATGAGGGCGAAGCCCAGCAGGTTCAGCCCGCGCCACCGGGCCGGGTCCAGCGCGCGCTCGTCGTCCGCCGCCAGCCCGATGCCCCAGATGCGGTCCATCGGGCTCGCCTCCACCAGGACGCGGCTCCCCGTGGACAGCAGGTACGAGCGCAGCGAGGGGTCCGAGGCGAACTTGTGCACGCTGCCCTCCACCACCAGGGCGAACCGCTCCCGCTCCCAGACCGCGCCGTCGAAGCCGCGTACCGCCCGGCCGGCCTTCTTCGCCTCCGCCGGACTCCGCGCCTCCAGGGCGGCGCGCTCCGCCTCCGGGTCCGCGAACAGCCGGGCCTTGCCGGCCATCATCCAGTGCTCCGCGGTCGCGTAGCGGACGTCACCCACAGTGAATTCGGACGGCCACCACTGGCTCAGGCAGCTCGGGCCGAGCGAGCCGTCCGCCCGCGGACGGTGCCCCCAGAACGGCAGGAACTTCACCCGTTCACCACGGCTGACCTGCTTGATCAGGTCGTCGATCATCTCCATGCACGCGAGTGTGGCAGTCGCCACTGACACTTCGTACGGGTTTTCCGGTGTGCCTCGACACATGGTCGACCGATTCCGTCGCGTAATCAAAAGGCAACAACGGAATCACTTGGCCGAGGGCATCCCCTCTGTCAGGATCGGCACTCAATTCGGGCTGTAGTCCGAACTGTAGCTACGGAGAGCGTGAGAGCGTGATGGGCAACCGCTTCCAGGTCAGGGACCGCTTCGCAGAGGGCGCGCAGTACATCGACGGCCGACTGAGGCACGGCACCTCCGGACAGTCACACACCGTGGTCGACCCGGCCACCGGTGACGAGGTCCTCACCTACGAACTGGCCGGCACCGCCGATGTCGACGCGGCCGTCGCCGCCGCCAAGAGGGCCTTCCCGGCCTGGTCCGGCGCCACCCCGGGGGAGCGCTCGGACGCCCTGCACCGGCTGGCCGCCGTACTCGCCGAGGAGGCGGAGGACTTCGCGTACGCCGAGTCCCTCCAGTGCGGCAAACCGCTCAAGCTGTCCACGGAGTTCGACGTACCCGGGACCATCGACAACACCGCCTTCTTCGCGGGGGCCGCCCGGCACCTCCAGGGGCAGGCGGCCGCCGAGTACTCCGGCGACCACACCTCCTTCGTACGCCGCGAGGCCATCGGGGTCGTCGGCTCCATCGCGCCGTGGAACTACCCGCTCCAGATGGCCGCCTGGAAGATCCTCCCGGCGGTCGCGGCGGGCAACACGATCGTGCTCAAGCCCGCCGAGCTCACCCCGCTGACCTCCCTGATGTTCGCCCAGGCCGCGCGGCGGGCGGGCCTGCCGGACGGCGTCATCAACATCGTCACCGGCGCCGGCCGCGAGGCGGGGGAGCACCTGGTCGGCCACCCGGACGTCGTCATGACCTCCTTCACCGGCTCCACCGCCGTCGGCAAGCGCGTCGCCGAGATCGCCACCGCCACCGTCAAGCGCCTCCACCTGGAACTCGGCGGCAAGGCCCCCTTCCTGGTCTTCGACGACGCCGACCTGGAGGCCGCCGCGCACGGCGCCGTCGCCGCCTCCCTCATCAACACCGGCCAGGACTGCACCGCCGCCACCCGCGCGTACGTCCAGCGCCCCCTGCACGACGCGTTCGTCGCCCGTGTCGCGGAGCTGATGGAGACGGTGCGCCTGGGCGACCCCTTCGCGGCCGGCACCGACCTCGGCCCGCTGGTCTCCCACGCCCACCGCGACCGGGTCGCCGGCTTCGTCGAGCGCGCCCGCGCCTACGCCACCGTCGTCACCGGCGGCGAGATCCCCGGGGGCGGGCTGGCCGCCGGCGCGTACTACCGGCCCACCCTCATCTCCGGCGCCTCCCAGGACAGCGAGGTCGTCCAGTCCGAGATCTTCGGCCCGGTCCTCGTCGTGCTGCCCTTCGACACCGACGACGAGGGCATCGCACTGGCCAACGACACCCCGTACGGGCTCGCCGCCTCCGCCTGGAGCCGCGACCTCTACCGGGCGAACCGCGCCACCCGCGAGATCAAGGCGGGCTGCGTCTGGGTCAACGACCACATCCCGATCATCAGCGAGATGCCGCACGGCGGCTCCAAGGCGAGCGGCTACGGGAAGGACATGAGCTCGTACTCCTTCGAGGAGTACACGCAGGTCAAGCACGTGATGTACGACAACACGGCGGTCGCCGCGAAGGACTGGCACCGCACCGTCTTCGGGGACCGATAACCACGTATCCGCCTGACCGGCGGACGTACCATCCCGAAAGGGCAACGCGCATGGAGCAGTTCGAGCCCGACCGCCTCTCGGCGGCGCAACTCGCCGCGATGCGGCGCAGCCTCACCAGCGGACGCGGGTCCCTGACCCGCCGCTCGCTGATGCGTGCCTCCGGAGTCGGAGCGCTCACCCTCGGGGGCATGTCCGCCCTCGCCGGGTGCGGTATCCCGCCCGCCCGGGGCACGAGTGGCCCCGCGGTGGCCTCCGACGACCACTCGGCCGCCGAGAAGGAGATCAACTTCTCCAACTGGACCGAGTACATGGACGTCGGCGAGGACGAGAAGTCCCGTCCCACGCTGGAGGAGTTCACCAAGAGGACCGGGATCGAGGTCAAGTACACCGAGGACATCAACGACAACGTCGAGTTCTTCGGCAAGATCCGGCCGCAGCTCGCGGCGGGCCAGGACACCGGCCGCGACCTCCTCGTCGTCACCGACTGGCTCGCCGCCCGCATCATCCGCCTCGGCTGGGCGCAGAAGCTGGACCCCGCCCACCTCCCGCACGCCTTCGCGAACCTGTCCCCGCAGTTCCGCAGCCCCGACTGGGATCCCGGCCGCGCGTACAGCTACCCCTGGACCGGCATATCCACCGTCATCGCCTACAACTCCAAGGCCACCGACGGGCGCAAGGTCGACTCCGTGACGCAGATGCTCGACGACCCGACGCTGAAGGGGCGGGTCGGCTTCCTCACCGAGATGCGCGACAGCGTCGGCATGACCCTGCTCGACCAGGGCAAGGACCCGGCGAACTTCACCACGGCGGACTACGACGAGGCGATCGGCCGGCTCCAGAAGGGCGTGGACAAGAACCAGATCCGCCGCTTCACGGGCAACGACTACACGGCGGACCTCGACAAGGGCGACCTCGCCGCCTGCCTCGCCTGGGCGGGCGACGTCATCCAGCTCCAGGCCGGCAACCCGGACATCAAGTACGCGATCCCGGCCGCCGGCTACATCACCTCCAGCGACAACCTGCTGGTCCCCGTGAAGGCCCGGCACAAGGCCAACGCGGAACGGCTCATCGACTACTACTACGAGCTTCCCGTCGCCGCCCAGCTGGCCGCGTTCATCAGCTACGTCTGCCCGGTCGAAGGCGTCAAGGACGAACTGGCGAAGATCGACCCGGAGCTCGCCGACAACACCCTGATCGTCCCGGACCGGGAGATGACGGCCAAGTCCCGCGCCTTCCGCTCCCTCACCGCCGAGGAAGAGACGGCGTACGAGGAGAAGTTCGCCAAGCTCATCGGCGCCTAGTGCCGTGGCCGGAAAGGTTCACCGGGTCGCGGCGCCCGGCACCGCACCCGGCCCCGCTCCGGGCCCGCCGACCTCCCCAGCCACCTTCCCCACCCAACCCCGGGACCCATCCATGACTGACACGACCGCGGGCGGCGACGTCCGACTCGCCGGGATCAGCAAGCACTACGGCACCTTCACCGCCGTGCACCCGCTGGATCTCACCATCCCCCAGGGCTCCTTCTTCGCCCTGCTCGGCGCCTCGGGCTGCGGGAAGACCACCACCCTGCGCATGATCGCCGGGCTGGAGGAGCCCTCCACCGGCACGGTCCACCTCGGCGACCGCGAGGTCACCCACCTGCCGCCGTACAAACGCCCCGTCAACACGGTCTTCCAGAGCTACGCCCTGTTCCCGCACCTGGACATCTACGAGAACGTCGCCTTCGGACTGCGCCGCCGCGGCGTCAAGTCGGTCAAGAAGCAGGTCGACGACATGCTGGAGCTGGTCCAGCTCGGCCAGTTCGCCCGGCGCAAGCCGCACCAGCTCTCCGGCGGCCAGCAGCAGCGCGTCGCCGTCGCCCGCGCCCTGATCAACCACCCCCAGGTGCTCCTGCTCGACGAACCGCTGGGCGCCCTCGACCTCAAGCTGCGCCGCCAGATGCAGCTTGAGCTCAAGCGGATCCAGACCGAGGTCGGCATCACCTTCGTGCACGTCACGCACGACCAGGAGGAGGCCATGACGATGGCCGACACGGTCGCCGTGATGAACGGCGGCCGGGTCGAGCAGCTGGGCGCCCCCGCCGAGCTGTACGAGAACCCGGGCACCACCTTCGTGGCGAACTTCCTCGGCACCTCGAACCTCATCGAGGCCTTCGTGGAATCGGCCGGCTCCGAGGTCGCCGTCTCCGCCTGCGGCACCACGCTGCGGCTGCCGGCCGCCCGCTGCGCCACCACCCCGCGCGTGGGCGGGAAGCTGCTGGTCGGGGTGCGCCCGGAGAAGATATCGCTGGTCCACGCCGACGAGGAGCACACCGTCGCCGCCGGCCGCAACACGGTCTCCGGCCGGATCGCCCACTCCGCCTTCATCGGCGTCTCGACCCAGTTCGTGATCGACAGCGAGGCCTGCCCCGGGCTGGAGGTCTACGCCCAGAACATCGAGCGGGACGCCCGCCTGGTCCCCGGCGCCGAAGTGGTCCTGCACTGGAACCCGGAGCACTCCTTCGGCCTGGACGCCGCCCAGGACATCGACGCGGGCACCGAGACCGGGGAGGGCGCGTGAGCGTCACCGCGGCGCCGCCCCAGGCGCCCGCCCCCGCCGCGCCCGCGGCGCACAGGCCGTCCCGGCGCAAGCGGCTGGTCCCGTACTGGCTGCTGCTCCCCGGAATCCTGTGGCTGCTGGTCTTCTTCGTCCTGCCGATGATCTACCAGGCCTCCACCTCGGTGCAGACCGGCTCCCTCGAAGAGGGCTTCCGGGTCACCTGGCACTTCCGGACCTACTGGGACGCCTTCGCCGAGTACTACCCGCAGTTCCTGCGCTCCCTGCTGTACGCCGGCACGGCCACCGCGCTGTGCCTGCTGCTCGGCTACCCGCTGGCCTACCTGATCGCCTTCAAGGCCGGCCGCTGGCGCAACCTGCTGCTGGTGCTGGTCATCGCCCCCTTCTTCACCAGCTTCCTGATCCGCACCCTGGCCTGGAAGACCATCCTCGCGGACGGGGGCCCCGTCGTCGGCTTCCTGAACGCCGTCGGCTTCCTCGACGTCACGAGCTGGCTCGGCATGACCCAGGGCGACCGTGTGCTGGCCACGCCGCTCGCGGTGGTCTGCGGCCTGACGTACAACTTCCTCCCCTTCATGATCCTGCCGCTGTACTCCTCGCTGGAGCGCATCGACACCCGCCTCCACGAGGCGGCCGGGGACCTGTACGCCCGCCCCGCCACGGTCTTCCGGAAGGTCACCTTCCCGCTCTCGATGCCGGGCGTGGTCTCCGGGACGCTGCTCACCTTCATCCCGGCCAGCGGCGACTACGTGAACGCCGAGCTCCTCGGCTCCACGGACACCCGGATGATCGGCAACGTCATCCAGTCGCAGTACCTGCGGATCCTCGACTACCCGACGGCCGCCGCGCTGTCCTTCATCCTCATGGCCATCGTGCTGGTGATGGTCACCATCTACATCCGCCGAGCGGGGACGGAGGACCTGGTCTAAATGCGCACCCCCATCGCCTGGCTCCGGCGCAATCTCGTGGTCGTCGCGGGCCTCGGCACGCTCGCCTACATGATCCTGCCGAACGCCATCGTCACCGTCTTCTCCTTCAACAACCCCACCGGGCGGTTCAACTACGCCTGGCAGGAGTTCTCGCTCGACGCGTGGAAGGACCCCTGCGGGGTCGCCGACCTGTGCGGCTCGCTCTCGCTCTCGCTCCAGATCGCGCTGTGGTCCACCCTCGCGGCCACCGCCCTGGGCACGGCGATCGCCTTCGCCCTCGTCCGCTACCGGTTCCGGGCGCGCGGCGCGGTCAACTCGCTGATCTTCATGCCCATGGCCATGCCCGAGATCGTCATGGCCGCCTCGCTGCTCGCCCTCTTCCTGAACATGGGCATCGAGCTGGGCTTCTGGACCATCCTGATCGCCCACATCATGTTCTGCCTGAGCTTCGTCGTCGCCGCCGTCAAGGCGCGGGTCCTGTCCATGGACCCGAGGCTGGAGGAGGCCGCCCGCGACCTCTACGCGGGCCCGGTGCAGACCTTCGTACGCGTCACCCTGCCGATCGCGGCGCCGGGTATCGCGGCGGGCGCGCTGCTGTCCTTCGCGCTCTCCTTCGACGACTTCATCATCACCAACTTCAACTCGGGCAACACCGTCACCTTCCCCATGTTCGTGTGGGGATCGGCGCAGCGCGGTACGCCTGTACAGATCAACGTCATCGGCACGGCGATGTTCGTCATCGCGGTGCTGGTGGTCCTGGCCGGCCAGATGGTCGGCAACCGCCGCAAGAAGGCGCAACCGAAGTAGACCCCTGTAGGGAGTTGGAAGACATGGCCCCAGTCGCCATGCGCAGTGTCGCGAAATCCCTTTCCGGAGCGAAGCCGGTCTCGTACTGGCTGGACGACCCCGGCAAGCCCGCCGCGGAGCCCGCGCTCACCACCGACGAGCGGTGCGACCTGCTGGTCGTCGGCGGCGGGTACAGCGGCCTGTGGACCGCGCTCATCGCCAAGGAGCGCGACCCCGGCCGGGACGTCGTACTGATCGAGAGCAAGGAGGCGGGCTGGGCCGCCTCGGGCCGCAACGGAGGATTCTGCGCCGCCTCCCTCACCCACGGCCTCGCCAACGGCATGGCCCGCTGGCCGGACGAGCTCGCCCGGCTGGAGGAGCTGGGCGCCCGCAACCTCGACGCCATCGAGGAGGCGGTCGCCCGCTACGGCATCGACTGCGACTTCGAGCGCACCGGCGAGATCGACGTCGCCACCGAGCCCCACCAGGTGGAGGAGCTGCGCGCACTGCACGAGGAGGCCCTGCGCCTCGGCCTCGCCGGCGGCTCGCAGTGGCTGGAGGGCGACGCGCTGCGCGCCCAGGTCGACTCCCCGACCTTCCTCGCGGGCCTCTGGGACCGCGACGGCGTCGCCATGCTCAACCCGGCGAAGCTGGCCTGGGGCCTCAAGCGCGCCTGCCTGGAGCTGGGGGTGCGGATCTACGAGAACACCCGCGGCCTGAAGATGTCCCCGGCCGGCGCCGGGATGACCGTCGAGACGCCGTACGGCACGATCCTCGCGCGCCGGGTGGCCCTCGGCACCAACATCTTCCCGTCCCTCGTCCGGCGCATCCGCCCCTTCACCGTGCCGGTCTACGACTACGCGCTGATGACCGAGCCGCTGGACGAGGCGCAGCTCGCCGCCATCGGCTGGAGGAACCGGCAGGGGCTGGGCGACAGCGCGAACCAGTTCCACTACTTCCGGATCACGAAGGACCACCGCATCCTGTGGGGCGGCTACGACGCGATCTACCCCTACCGGGGCAAGCTCGACTCCGAGTACGACCACCGCCCCGAGACCTACCTCAAGCTCGCCGAGCACTTCTTCACGGCCTTCCCGCAGCTGGAGGGAGTGCGCTTCAGCCACGCCTGGGGCGGGGCCATCGACACCTGCTCGCGCTTCTCCGCCTTCTTCGGCACCGCGCACTCCGGCAGGGTCGCCTACGCGGCCGGCTACACCG
Source organism: Streptomyces sp. NPDC058662 (assembly GCF_042716255.1). NCBI lineage: Bacteria > Bacillati > Actinomycetota > Actinomycetes > Kitasatosporales > Streptomycetaceae > Streptomyces > Streptomyces sp. NPDC058662. Next base: position 45,890 of record NZ_JBHXRU010000045.1, read on the forward strand.
GGCTCGGCGTGGGAGCCACCCGGTTCGGCGCGGACGTGATGCTCGACCTGCTCGACGGGGTGCCCACCGAGCGCACCCGGCTGTCGATGGTGAGGTCCAAGCCGCTGCCCTTCCCGCCCGAGCCCTTCGCCTGGACGGGCATCACCCTCACCAAGTGGTCCCTGGCCCGCGCCGACCGGCGCGGCGGACACCGCAACCTGTGGCTGCGGACCCTGGACCGGCTGGGCCTCGGCTTCGACAGCTGAGCGCGGCCCGCGCGCCCGGGCGCGCCGCTGCGCCTGTGAGCCGATTCACCGGTACGGAGTGGCACAACCCGCGTCATACCCGCGCCCGGCCCCGCTCTCTCCAGGTGAGAACCCATCACCAGAGGGACGGAGGCCGGGCGATGACGATCCCGGGAGCCAGGGCGGCAGTGGAGTGGCTGGCGGCGGCGGCGCCGGATCCGCGGGCGTGCCGGTGGGAATGGGAGCGCAACCCCCTGGGGGTCGCCCTCCTGCCCGCCGGCCGCCACTGGGACGTGCTGATCCTGCCCGGGAGGCTGGGGCAGGCCACCCTCGACGTGCTCACCGCGATCCTGGCCACGCCCGGCCCGGTGCTCGCCGATTTCGGCGACGCCCGGCTGGGCTTCTTCGTGCCCCCGGGCACCGCCGCGCACTGGCTCGGCACGGGCGTGCGGGGAGCCGGGCGCGGGACGTGGATCGTGGTGCCGTACCCGGGCCGGGCGACGGGCGGGGTCCGCTGGCTGGTGCTCCCAGACGGCAGGGGAACCCTGACCGATCCGGCCGTGCTGGAACTCGCGATGCACGAGGCCGCGGCGACCGTCAGGGGGGCGGCCGCGGCGGAGCCGGCCGCGGAGCGGGGAGGGCGCAACCCTTGACAACAGCATTGGTCTGGACCATGTTGGGCGCCGCTGACCCCCTCCATCCCCCCATGCCCCGGAGGCAGTTGTGCGCAGAGCCCTGTCATTCCTCACGGCCGCCGCCCTCGCGGCGGCCGCCCTCCTCAGCGCCGGCCCGCCCGCCGCGGCGGCCGACGCCGACCTCGCACGCAACGGCGGCTTCGAGGCCGGACTGGACGGCTGGAGCTGCTCGGCGGGCAGCGGAGCCGCCGTCACCGCGCCCGTGCACGGCGGCAGTTCCGCCCTCAGGGCCACCCCGGCCGGCCAGGACCACGCCCGCTGCGCCCAGACCGTCACCGTGAAGCCCGACTCCACCTACACGCTCGCCGCCTGGGTGCAGGGCGCGTACGTCTACCTCGGCGCGAGCGGGACCGGCACCACCGACGTATCGGCCTGGACCCAGAGCCCCGGCGCCTGGAAGCAGCTGACGACCACCTTCCGCACCGGCCCCGCCACGAACTCGGTGACCGTCTACACCCACGGCTGGTACGGGCAGCCGGCGCACTTCACCGACGACGTCACCGTGGTCGGCCCCGACCCCGGCCGGCCCCAGCCCCCCGCCGCCCCCACCGGCCTGACGGCGACCGCGACCTCGGCCGCCTCCGTGGCGCTCTCCTGGACGGCCGTGCCCGGAGCGACCTCGTACACCGTCCACCGGGACGGCGCCGCGCCGCTCCCGGTCGTCGGCGCCTCGGCCACCGTCACCGGGCTCGCCGCGTCCACGACGTACACCTTCCGGGTCAGCGCCGCGAACGCGGCGGGCCAGTCCCCGCCGAGCGCCCCCGCCTCCGCGACCACCCCCGCCGGCGGCGGCGACCCGGGGGGCCCGGGCCTGCCCGCGCACGCGCTCGTCGGATACCTGCACACGAGCTTCGCCAACGGCTCGGGCTACGTCCGGATGGCCGACGTACCGGCCTCCTGGGACGTCGTCAACCTCGCCTTCGGCGAACCGACCTCGGTGACCTCCGGCGACATCCGGTTCCAGCTCTGCCCGGCCACCGAATGCCCGAACGTCGAATCGCCGGCCGAGTTCAAGGCGGCCGTCAAGGCCAAGCAGGCCGCCGGCAAGAAGGTGCTCATCTCCATCGGCGGGCAGAACGGCCAGGTGCAGCTGGCCACCCCGGCCGCGCGCGACACCTTCGTCTCCTCCGTCGCCAGGATCATCGACGAGTACGGCCTCGACGGCCTCGACATCGACTTCGAGGGCCACTCCCTCTCCCTGGCGACCGGGGACACCGACTTCCGGGCCCCCACCACTCCCGTCGTGGTCAACCTGATCGCGGCCCTGAAGACCCTGAAGGCCCGGTACGGCCCCGACTTCGTGCTGACCATGGCCCCGGAGACCTTCTTCGTCCAGATGGGCTACCAGTTCTACGGCTCCGGCCCCTGGGGCGGACAGGACCCGCGCGCCGGCGCCTACCTCCCCGTCATCCACGCCCTGCGCGACGACCTCACCCTGCTGCACGTCCAGGACTACAACTCCGGCCCGATCATGGGCCTCGACAACCAGTACCACTCCATGGGCGGCGCGGACTTCCACATCGCCATGACCGACATGCTGCTCACGGGCTTCCCGGTGGCCGGCAACACCGCCCGCGTCTTCCCCCCGCTGCGCCCCGAGCAGGTCGCCATCGGACTGCCCGCCACGACCAACGCCGGCAACGGCCACACCCCGCCCGCCGAGGTGAACAAGGCGCTGGACTGCCTGACGAAGAAGACCGGCTGCGGCACGTACCAGACCCACGGCACCTGGCCCGCGCTGCGCGGACTGATGACCTGGTCGATCAACTGGGACCGGTTCGGGTCCTGGGAGTTCAGCCGGAACTTCGACGCGTACTTCGGCGGCTGACCCAGGCCACCCCCAGCAGCAGGGGCACGCACAGCAGGCCGCTGGCCAGCACGTCCAGCGGCCAGTGGAAACCCCGCAGGACCAGGCCGGCGGCCGTCGCCCCCGTCAGGACGAGGG